>CAZUCM010000166.1:0-7136 GCA_964619235.1 uncultured Terriglobales bacterium | reverse complement strand
CCGTCTGCCCCGCAGTCTCCGGGGCGGCCGTCGGCCCTCGGCTCTCGGCCTTCGGCCGGTTGAGACCGGGTATTGGCGATTGGCCAAAATGGCGTTCTACGCTAAAACGCCCGAAACCTATGGCTGTTGCCGAGTTTTTTCGGCCATAGGTCAACGGTTAACGACCCATGACGGCCTTTGGGGATTCTCGCAGTGCGGGACGATAAAGGCGGGCGGTGTGAGTTGATGGGGAACGCCCCGTCTGCCCCGCAGTCTCCGGGGCGGCCGTCGGCCCTCGGCTCTCGGCCTTCGGTCGGTTGAGACCGGGTATTGGCGATTGGCCAAAAGAGGCGTAACACGTTAATGCGCCCGAAACCTACAGCTGTTGCCGAGTGATTCCGGCGATGGCGCCAATGCGCATATTGCAAATATAGATAAGTTATGGATATTATGTTGATTGCATAACTTCCAGTAAGATTGGTATAAATCGTGGACCCCGTAAGAAATCCGTATTCTCCCGGCGCGGGAACGCCACCGCCCGAGTTGGCCGGCCGCGACAAATTGCGCGAACAGGTGAGGATTGCGATCGCCCGCATTCGGCGGGGCAATGCCTCGAAGAGCGTCCTGATGGTTGGTTTGCGTGGAGTGGGCAAGACCGTTCTGTTGGAACAATTGAGAATCGACGCCGAGGCGTCCGGGGTATACACGCTTCGCATCGAGGTGCCAGAGAACCGGTCTTTGCCGGCATTGCTGGCGCCACCGCTTCGGCTGGCGCTGCTTCGGTTGAGCCGGGTCGGCACGGCAAGGGATTTGGCGCAGCGCGGACTGCGCGCTTTGGCCGGCTTCGCCAAAGCGCTCAAAGTGAAGTACAACGACATTGAAGTGGGATTGGATTTCGATCCGGAGCCGGGACTTGCCGATAATGGCGATCTTGAAGGGGATTTGACCTCGCTGCTGGAAGAGGTTGGGATGGCTGCGCGGAAGGCGAACACGGCGGTGGCCATTTTCATCGACGAGCTTCAGTATCTGCGGGAAGACCAGTTCGCCGCACTGATCTCGGCGCTTCACCGGTGCGCTCAAGGCAAACTTCCGGTGACGGTGGTGGGGGCCGGATTGCCCCAGTTAACGGGCTTGGCGGGCAATGCAAAGTCATACGCGGAGAGATTATTCGACTTCCCCATGATCGGAGCTTTGGCGAATCCGGAAGCGGAGCTGGCCATCGTCAAGCCGGCAAAGAAGGAAGGGGTGGACATTGCTCGCAAGGCAGTGGCCAAGATTGTGTCGGAGACGCGCGGATATCCATACTTCCTGCAAGAGTGGGGAAAACATTCATGGGATTTGGCGAAAAAGAGTCCGATCACGCTATCTGACGTCACGGCGGCTTCGATCGAAGCCGTCGCGGCGCTGGACGAGAGTTTCTTTCGCGTGCGTTTCGACCGGCTTACCCCAAAGGAGAAACAGTACCTGCGCGCGATGGCCGAGCTGGGGCCGGGTCCACATCGGTCCGGGGATATTGCGGAAAGGCTCGGCAAAACGGTTAACTCTTTGGGGCCACTCCGCCAAGGCCTCATCATGAAAGGAATGATTTGGAGCCCAAGTCACGGTGACACCGCGTTTACGGTGCCCCTGTTTGATGAGTTCATGAAGCGCATTATGCCCGGCCTGGACTGGAGAAACGAATAACGTGGTTTGGAGTCAGGGATGAGCCAGTCGCCGACAGGGCGGCCGTCGGCCCTCGGCTCTCGGCCTTCGGCCGGTTGAAACCGGGTATTGGCGATTGGCCAAAAGAGGCGTTCTACGTTAATGCGCCCGAAACCTATGGCTGTTGCCGAGTTATTTCGGCCAAAGGTTGACGGCTAACGGCGAATGACAGCCTTTGGGGGGTCTCGCAGTGCGGGACGATAGGCGATAAAGGCGGGCGGTGTTAGTTGATGGGGACACCCCGTCTGCCCCGCCCGGCCCCCGGGTTTCCCTGGCGACCATTATTCTTACACATTGAGGCAATGTGTTATACCTTACTGCGGTCAAACTGACACGGGAAGAGCAATCGAATGTCTGACTGGACTCCGCATTTCGACATCACGACAATTCCTGATGACGTATTGCTGCGAGAAAGTGGCCGCAGGTTGCGAGCGCGCCAGCTTGGTTCCCCGCGGGCCAGGGTGCTCCGTCAGTGCCCCAAATGCGGGGACCCGTTCGGCGCCCGTGAATTGCGCAAGCACCTTCCACGATGTGTGCAGCCTGCCGCCAATGGAATGGGCCTCGATCCAAACAGGGTTGTTCGCAAGGCCGCCAGCGTTGAAGAACAGGAAGCGGAGAACTACCGCTATTGGCAGAGTATCCCCGTAGGGGACAGACTCGTAGCCGTGTGCGAGCTTACCGAGGCCGCATACGCGATTCGTGAGGCCGGCCGGAATGCTGACCAAGGACATGAAAGAACTGATACGCCTCTTCAACGAGCACGGCGTTGAGTATCTGCTGGTTGGGGGCTACGCATACGGTGTCCACGCTCAACCACGCGCGACCAAAGACCTCGACCTGTTTATCCGGGCCAATGCCAGCAATGGCGATGCGGTATTCAGAGCCTTGTGCAAGTTTGGCGCGCCCCTTCACGGGCTTACCGCCAAGGACTTTCGGGATGCAAAAACGGGGTTTCAGATCGGGTTGCCTCCGAGCCGAATCGATATCCATCAACAGATCAGCGCCCGACTCTCCGGACAGGTGCGCCAACCTGGGTGGGACCGATGGTTTTGTTGGCTATCGCAGTACGGAAAACGGAAACTATTCACGCACCGCAGCTCCGATCCGTTTTAACAGCTGGTAGGCACGTTCAAGTTCTTGCGCCACCTCGCGTCGAGTGTCGCGATCAAGCGGCTTATCTGCTACGAGGAATTCTTCGTAGACCAATATTCCTGGCGAGACATTCTCCCCGAAATATTCGTGAACGATCTGCAATACGCGCTCTCCAAGCGGCGGATCGGATTCGAACTGGCGCTGAAATCGTTCTCTGAACTGGGCAATGTCCACCTGGGCCGAGACAATCGCGACGATGTCGGCCGCATGAGTGCGGGCCTCTTCTCGGTCATGCCGGGCCTCGGCCGGACCTCGGATGTTGCGATAGCGATCGTCGAGCGCCAACAGCTTCAGCATGACAAGCGCATGTGGCTTGGTCACCCGCAGCGATGCGGTGAATGCAGAGCCGTCTGGCAGGCGGCCGGCGAGCTGATGGACTTCCGACTCGGCGACGGCAATGCCACCGCCCGTGCACGCACGTGCATGAACGCCACTCTGGATGTCCACGCGAAAGTCCTTCTCGCGCTTGAATTCCTCGGGTGCCATGAATTCGATCCGCATGGTTTCGGCGCTATCGGGGATCGGTTTTTCAAACTGGAAGTTGCGGGAACCATCGACTGCCGCGTATCCCAGGTTCTCGAGTTGAGCAGCCAGCGATAACTGCTCACCACGCAGTCTTACCACATCGAGGACGAAATCGATGTCCTTGGTGGCGCGCGCCCGCTCCACCATGAACTTCATTGCTTGCGCACCAGCGACCACGAACTCGTCGCCGGCTGGCCCCAGCGCATGCAGGAGTTCCAGTACGTACGTCTTCTGTGGTTCTGGAATCACACCTTTCTCCATTGGGGCCGAATTACGTTATCCAGCAAATACTCGGCTTGTTTCAAATCGCGTCCGCCGCGGGCATAAAGATCCAAGTATGCCTGGATCGCAGAGACAACTGGCGCTGTTCCGACCCGCTTCGAGTACATGAATACGCCGGCATCGTAAGGCGTGATGAAGCGCAGTGCTGGTTGAAGGCCAGAGCCGTAACCGGTGCCGTCTCCAAAGCCGGCGCCCGAGCCGGTACCAAGACCGTAGCCGCTGCCGTCAGGAGAACCGGCTCCACTGTTCGCTTGCGGCTTGAGATTGCGCAGGCTGGCGCCTTCGCCATTGAGCACGAAAACATCGACCATGTCGACATCGACGAATGGCGCATTGGAAGTCGTCGCTATCGCGCCGCTGAACGCGTACGCGCCCTGGATTATGGGGCCGATCCCACTAGCAATGGCCGCCAAGTCCCTTCCGAACGGGTTCCCGGTTTGGAAAGAGCTTCGCAAGCGCCAGCGATATCGCTCCTTGTACTTCTCGGCCCACTCTTGAAGAAGTCGCGGTGGTTCGGCGACGATCGCCGCCGTGCCCCGCCGCCGTACCCCAAGTTGCTCTTCCAGGCCGGCCACTGCCTTGGATATGGACCCCTGGCTGATTGTGAAATCGACATTGGCCCCCGGGAGGCGTTCATTGAACCGGTTGCCCTCTGCCTCAAGTTCGCGGGCAATTTCGGTTACGGTCCACGATTTTGGGTTCTCCAGGAGTACACGCAGGACACGCGAGAAACGACCGGAGAACACGTTTACACTACGCGCGTTCTCCGATGGCGGGCTGAATTGGCCGCGCGTACGCATCCCGTTGCGCTGGAGCGTGAACTTGCCCGGAACATTGATGAAGACGTTGCCGGCCAAATCCAAGAAGTCGATTCCATTCTGAATAGAGAACGCCTGGGCCTGGGGCGACAACAGGGGCGCAATGACCGCAACCGAGATGTCGGCGCGCAGCGCTTTCAGCCTTCGAACCCAAGGGCCGATTTCCTCCAGTAATCGCGGAGAAAAAGCCGGCTTGATTTCTCCCAAGACCTGGACTTGGTTTGGGCCGGAGAGAAGTTCAAAGCTAATGTCGAATGGCTGCTCGGGCCGCTCGCGCACATTCTGAATCGACACTCCCGGCAGTCCCTTCACGGGAGCCTGACTGCGCAGTGCCTCGGCGACCATCTGCTCTGTCGTGTTGGACGTGGTCTCCATCGCCTATATTTTCTCAAGTGGGAATTTCATTGTAAAGGAAATATTTCTTTTATAGTTACATTCACAATTGAGAAATACACGACCTTATGGTTGCCAAGCCGCGTGTCGCCTATGCCGCGATATTATTGATAATACATCTGTTGTATTACTTTTTTGCCAAGCACGCACCGCGTTCGGTCCGCACGTCAGTCAAAGCGCGATTGCCTGAAAAACTTGGCGGAGACCCACGCTGCAAGCCGTATAGACGGCATGCCCCCGGGCCACTGACCCTGCCGCTGACAACGAATCAACCCAGAGGAGTTGGCTTGCTGCGGAGTTGGCGACAATTCTGCCAGCGAAAGCGCAAAGAGGTGAAAAATAGTCGGTACCCGTCGTTGGTTCGGAACTGTTCGGTGCATGCTGGCCGACCCGGAAGTAGTTCCCGCCAGACCCGCGGGGGCTCCCGGGGCCTCGTTGCGCCAGAGTGCCAAGAGTGACATCAATACAGGAATGCGCTGTACACGCGACCTTACTGACGAACAGTGGAAGACCCTCGATCCACTAATCCCGAAGCCCGGAAGGCGACCTGATGGCCGAGGGCGACCTTGGAAAAACCGCCGATCTGTCCTGAACGGTAAAGGTCCAGTTGCGCGACGGAAAGTTTTTGGGTGCAGGGGTGGATTGGAACCACCGGTCCCGCCTGGCGATAGAGGCGGGCGGCGTGATTTGACGGTGAACATCCCGTCTGTCACCCGCAGTCAAGAAAGGCGTTCCACGTTTTTCGTTCCACGTACCACGTTAAGACGCCCGAAACCTGCAGTTGTTGCCGCGTGATCTCGGCCAAAGGCCAACGGCTAGCGGCCTATGGCGGCCTTTGGGGATTCTCGCAGTGCGTGACGATAAGGGCGGTGTGAGTTGATGGGAAGCGCCCCGCCACCCGCCAACATTGTCAGAGAGCATTGCCGAGTTCGAGGTTTGCTAAAAGGGTGTACCATGCATCTCGAGAATCAGCATGCGATTCAACCTGTATCCAATTCATTGGGTCTCAGACCCTCATCTCGATCCAGTGCCATTTGACCACAAGCTCCTGCCGCTCGACATCACGGAAGGTGTGCGCATCGAAGCGGTCGCCGCCCGATTTAGGCCGGGCACATTTGATCCCCACCGGAAGCATCTCGGAGAAGACGTGATCAAAGTCTTGGAGCGGGTGCGATATGCAATTGTCCATCGCTATCGTCCGGAAATAGTTATCGTTGACGATAAAGTAATTGGGGAGGCTCAACATAACGAATCATCAGAACGGCTGGTTCGCGAAATAGCCGCGTGTCTCCGTCTGATTCGCCCAATGCGTCAGCACGCAATGATGATGCGCGGCATTGTTCGGGATGAAGATGGCAGCTTCGACGTGATGGGCTTTGACGTGCCCAACCTCTGGCTGCATGAAGTACCAGAAGTTCAGAAGCTCTGGCATTTGCGTAACAGTGATTGCCACGACCTCTGCCGGTATGCTCCGGAGTTCCTGAAAGCCATGCGAGGCGAGTTTTGGAAATTCCGGATGGCCGTCCAGTTCCATGAGCAAGGATTTTTTCAATCGCACCCGGAGGAGTGGAAGGCACGTCTGCTGCTGTGGGCTTCAGCCATTGAGTCCCTCTATACGACCAATAGCCGGGAACACCAAGGCACGGCGGTTGCAACGGAGAGGATTAAATGGTTTCTTGGGGAGAACACGTCCATCTATGCTCCGGGTGACCTCAACGAATTCGAGCAAGACCCGCGTCTGACGGTCGGACAGATGGTGAATGCAATGTATAACGTCCGGAACTTCGTCGCCCATGGAGACCGCATTCCAGATTTGTACTTCAGCAACAGGCTGCGGAACGGCCTGAACGGTTCCGGGACGTTCCTGGACGTTTACTTCGAGACAATGAGCTTCATCATCCGGGCGAGCTTGCTCAAGATTATCCGGGACGGTCTTCTCGTCCACTTTGCCAATGCCTCTGCGTCGGAAGCTTACTTTGACGCAAACGACCTCACGGGCAAGAAGATTCGTGGCCGACAGAAAAGGAGCGGCTCTGCGTGAGGCACCTTAATCCTGATTGTACCAACGAACTACAGCGGCAGACCCGCTTCGCCAGGTTGATGTGCTGGACACTTTCTCTCGAAAATATCGGCCCCGTCTGCGCCGCAGATGTAAGCGCATTCGCTACAGCCGAGCTGGTAGGTAGTTTGGCCGTGGTCAGTTCCAAGTCTCCTAGTATCTGTAATAAACACTTGTGATTTTGGCATTCTAAAGTGGTCCACTTCGGCGGTTTGTTTTGGCCCACC
>CAZUCM010000165.1:0-7145 GCA_964619235.1 uncultured Terriglobales bacterium | reverse complement strand
GAGAAAAAAATCGCTTCGGGCGCCGGCCACATCAGTTTGATACGGAGCTGGTCGGATACCGACATCGTCTCTCCCCTTCCCAGAAAGAGCAACCAGTTGCTTCAAGAGATAGGGTTGGCCGAAAAATTTGTTGTTTCCTGCATCGGCAATATGGGACGAGCTCAAGCCATAGAGCTTATTGTAGAGGCGATCACGTTGTTGAAGGAGATGTCCCCCCAGACTCCAGCCATCCTCTTCTCCGGCAAGATCCGGGTGTACGAAAGCGAAACCCATGCCGATCTCTTCCTCCCCAAAGGAATGTACGCGCCGGCCGAACTGCTGGAAAGAATCCGATTGTTGCTGGTGCGAAAACGCGGCCCCAAGCGCAACGACGCCGCGGCTTCAACTCCGGTTCGTATCGCATCGTAGCTTGGATGATTCGTAAGCGGAAACATCGATCACCGGGCGAAAGCCATGACAAGCCTCCCGCCTCCCCTGTAAGATCAATAGTTCATGGCTGCAATCATTGACGTACAAGATGCCCGGAAGACCTATCGTGTCGGCAAGATGGATGTGCCGGCCTTGCGCGGTGTTACCTTCACCATTGAAACCGGAGAATTTGTCAGCATCGTGGGTCCTTCCGGCAGCGGGAAATCCACGTTGTTTTACGTCCTGGGTGGATTGACCCGCGCCGACTCCGGCCGGGTATTGATTGGCGGCCAGGACTTCGCCACGCTCTCCGACGCCGAGCGGACCGCTTGCCGCAAACGAAAAATTGGTTTTGTCTTCCAGAAATTCAATTTGCTTCCCACCCTGGATGCGCGCGGCAACATCGAAATTGCCCGCGATATTGCCGGCGGCGGCCAGACCGACGCCGGATATTTCAACCGCATCGTGGAACTGCTGGGAATCGATAAGCGCCTGGAACATCGCCCTGCCGAACTGAGCGGCGGCGAACAGCAACGGGTGGCGCTCGCCCGCGCCTTGATCAATCGCCCGGCGCTGGTGCTGGCCGACGAACCTACCGGCAATCTGGATTCCCGCAACTCCGAAATCGTACTCACCATGCTGCGGGAAACCAATAAGGAACTCGGGCAGACGGTGTTGATGATCACCCACAATCCGGAAGCCGCTGCCGTCGGCGACCGCATCATTCACATGCGCGACGGCCAGATTGTCCGTCCCGAAGACGACCCACAATGGAAGCCTGCACTTAAATCTTGAGGTCGGGAAACGCTTTCAATATTGCGAGCATTTGATTGATTCTGTTGATGTTGCTGCGCCATGCGCCGATCTTGCCTGAAAATTCACCTTGCTGAAACAGTGGGAATATGCGATTATTTGAATACGCAAATGCCAGAGCTCTCCCAATTCAAAGCCGAGTTTTTCAAGGCGCTGGCTCATCCTTTGCGCGTACGCATTTTGGATGCGTTGCGCCAGGGCGAACTGGGAGTGAATGAATTATGCGTACGGTTGGCAGTGGAGCAGAGCACGCTCTCCCAGCAACTGGCGATATTGCGTACGCGTGATATCGTTGCCGGCCGCAAGAGCGGCAACATGGTGTTTTATTCGGTTAAGGATCCGGCTACTTTTCGCTTGCTGGATGCCGCGCAAGATATCTTCAACAATCATCTGATCAACGTTAAGGACCTGTTGGCACAATTGGAGACCGCCACCTCGCCCGCGGAAACAGTGTCGAAAGGATTGACGCTGTGAGCGGCGCGCTGCGGTTCCACCGCGTGCATCGATATCCTACGGCCGGCATGTGTTTTTCTTGCCGGTCGTTTCCATTTACGCCGAACCGTTGTGCATCCCCGGAGATGCAAGGAGGAACGAGTAATGCCTGAGTTTTTGCTTGCGGAACAGTTGGCCACCAAATTGGAAGTAGCGCAAGCCGAATTAACTGGGTTTGAAGCCCAGGGCGTCATTCGACCGGTTAAGAAGAACGGCCGTATTTATTACTCATCCCGCGATTTCTATCGGCTGAAGGGCGTACTGCACTTCATGCGCACCAAAGGGCTTTCCGTCGAGGAAGCGCAAGATCAGGTAGCCAGTTGGAATTGGATGTCGCAAGCAGTACCCTCGACCGCCAATTAGCGGTTCCGGTATTGATCCTCGATGCGCGCCGGTTTGGGCCATCCGGGGATTCGTGCCTTCCGGACTCAGTCCTTGCAATGGCGTACACGCCCTCCCGCGACCCGCGCGTACGCCCGGCAAAGTTTCTTCTATGTGAGGACTGAGTCCGCCAAGGCTATTCTGCGTTCCACCTTACCTCGTTCCACCTTCCAGGTTTCTCGTTTCTGGCGTCTCGTTGAATGCAGCGAAAAATAAAAAGATGCAGGCCGATATTTTTGCGCCGAAATGCTCTTTTCCAGCCAACGGCTTCCCTCGCGTTCTTCGCCGCCGGCGGTTCGCCTTCCGGTAGGCAAAGTTTGCCGGGTTCCGGCTGCCTATTTAAAGCATGCACTGAAAACTGCCGACTAACTAGACAGGATTTGGTTTAGAAGACGGGGCTTGGAGTTAGGGAACCTTCCGCATGCTGACTGCAATACAAGACGCCTTGCAGGACCTCAATGCCAGCGTAGCCAAGGAATTCAGTGAGCTGGCCGCGGCACTGCAGTCCATATCCGCGCAGGTGGGCACGCTCACCAGCCTGTCGCGCCAAACCATGAGCCTGGCGCAAGAAAGCGAATCGGACCGGGCCATAGGAACCTTGAAACAAGTTCTGGGCGACGCGGAAGGCGTGGAGACCATGGCAGAAAGCAGCCGGGTGGAGTTGCACGGCATACTTTCCAGCTTGCAGGGCATCCGTTCTCCGCTGTTGCGTCTGGCCAAGCTGCACTCCATGCTCAATGCGGTGGGCACCTTGTCCCGCATCGAAGGCAGCCGTCTCGGCAATACCACGGTCGATCTTACCAGCCTGTCGAAAGACATCGACATGCTGGCGTCGCAGATTGAGCTGCACGTGAGCGCGATCGCCGAAGAGGCGGGCAATCTGGCGGTATCGGTGGGAGCCGGTGTGCGCCAGCTGGACGAGAAGAAAGGGGCGGAAAAGCAGCAAGCCTCGGAATTCGCCGGCCGCACCCGCACCGTCCTGGACTCGTTGCATCAGCGCGCCGAAACCGCGAAAGCGAGCGCCCTGAAAATTGACGAGCAGTATTCGGCGATTCGCGGCGCCACCGACCGGATCGTCATGTCTCTGCAGGCGGAAGACATCACCCGGCAACGGATTGAGCACGTACAGGAAGCGCTAAGCCAGATTTCCGCCGGCTTGAACTCCGGCAATGTCGAGGCCGACTGCGCCAACATTCTGGCCTTGCAACGTTCGCAGCTCTCCGGCGCCCGCGACCTGTTGATCAACGCCTTCGCCGCCATGCTGGAAGGCGTACGGTCGCTCACGTTGCAGGTGGAAAATCTGACGGCGGAAACCGCAGCCCTGGCCTCGCAAACCGATCAGAACGGACAATCGTTCGCCACCGTAACCGAGGATGGGCTGAAGACGATCACCACAATTTTCTCGCAATACTCGGAGTCCGCCCGCGCCGTGGTAGCCACCGTCAATACGCTGGCGCCTTCCGTCCAGGCCATGACCAAGGGCGCCAATGAACTCGAAGAGATCGAAGCTTCCATTCACCTCATCGCCTTGAACGCCGCCATCAAAACCGCGCATTTGGGAAACGAAGGGGCGGCCATGAGCGTTCTGGCCACGGAAATGCAAAAGATCACCGCGCAGAGCGTGGACTACACGCAAACCGTATTGCGCGGACTGGTCGCCATGGATCTGGCGCTGAGAAACGTCTCCACGCACGGCGTGGCCTCGAGCAATTCCCTTCTCATGTCCTCCGGAGTCGAGGAGATGCGCAACGAAGTCTTGCGCCTAACCGATCTGGTGATGAAGGCGGGCGGAGAAATGTCCCGCAATCTGGCCTCGCTTCTGGAGATGGCGGGCGGCCTGCGAACGGAGTTGCACACCGCCGGCACGCTGGCCGAACGGGGAAACGTCATCGAGCAGCGATTCAACGAAATCCTGCGGAGCATCGATGAGCGGCTGGAACAGTTTGGCTTCAATGCCGCCGGCGTACTGCAGACCGGTGGAGGAGATCAGGCGGCCCAGATTGCCGCGCTGTACTCCATGCAATCCGAGCGTGTGGCGCATGAGGAAGTCTTCGGAGCCACCGAGCAGCTCCCCGGCGCTCCCGAAGCGGGAAACGATATCGAGTTGTTCTAGCGGCCGGCGGCCAGCCGCAGCGCGGCAGCGGCTAATTTTTCCAGCGGCGCGATTTCCTCCGCCGCCCCCAACTCGAGTGCGCGCACGGTGGTATCGCAGTCCTTCCCGGTCAGCGAGGAAACCATCACCACAGGCATGGGATGAACGCGCATGAGTTTGTCCAGGAACACCAGCCCGTCCATGCGCGGCATTTGCACATCCAGGGTGAGCACGTCGGGCTTCAAGCGGAGGATTTTTTCCGCGCCCGGTAGGGGTCGGAGGCGGTGCCAATCACTTCGAGCTCAGTATCCCGGGAAAGAATTTCCGTCAGCACTTCACGAATGAGCGCGGAGTCATCGACGATCCGAACGCGAATCTCAGGCACGGAAGTCAGGGGCTACACCTCGCGCAACCGGTAGACCGTATGCCCAATTGGCTCGAGCAGGTCGCCCAGCCAGAATAGATTCTCCGAGTGTCCCGCAAAGAAGAGCCCGCCGGGCCTCAGCAAACGGGCAAAACTCTCCACCACCCGCCGTTGCGTGTCTTTATCGAAGTAAATGATCACGTTCCGGCAAAAGATGGCATCCAGCTTACCACGCAAGGGCCAGGGCTCTTTCATCAGGTTGATCTGCGCAAAGCTGACCAGATTGCGAATCTCCGGTTTCACCTGCACGTGCCCCGCATGTTCGCCGGTTCCCGAGAGAAAGTGGTTTTTTACAACGTCGTGAGGCAGGGTGCGAAGCGCCTCCCGCGGATAAATCCCGCTCCGGGCCTGATCCAGAACCGAGGTATCAATGTCACTGGCGAGGATTTTGACGTCCCATGCGGCCAGCCGCTGCAAATGCGCGGCGATGGTTATGGCGACGGAGTACGGCTCTTCACCGGTGGAACAACCGGCGCTCCAGATGCGAAGCCGCGGACGGCTGTCCCGGACAGCGCTCTGATTCGCGGGCAGCAGCAGCATTTCCGCCAGCATGTCAAAATGGTGGCTCTCCCGGAAGAACTCGGTCTTATTGGTGGTAACGGCGTTGATCAGCTCCTGAATTTCACCGTTCGCCGCTCCGCCACGCTTCACGAAGTTGTAGTACTCCATGAAGTTGCCGAATTCATAGTGGCGCAACCGCTTGACCAGACGGTTGTTCAGCAATAAGCGCTTGTGGTCGCGCAAGGAGATGCCGGTCTGTTCGTAGACCAGGGCGCGGAACAGCTCGAATTCCTGCTTACTGATGCTGATGTTGCTTCCTGGAAGCATGGAGCACCCTAATTGAATGTGATCTGCGCCCCATCTTCTATGAAGGCAAACACATCACGGATTTCCTTTGCTTTGTGAAAGAATGTTTGCCGAAATCGGCTCAAGTGAATCTTCATGAATTTTCTCTGCTTTGGTTACGGCAATACCTTCGCAATCACAGCCAGCAGTTTGGGCGGATCAAAGGGTTTCACGATCCATCCCGTCGCGCCCGCCAGATTGCCTCTTAGACATCGCTTCCCTGTTTGGACGGCTCCGATGCAGCGGAAGAAAGCGGGAAGTCCTCAGACAGGCCGGCTTGCTGGAGATACTCACGGACAGCCGGATTATCTCTGGCGATCCGCAGGGAGAGCCCACGGTTGCCTAACAGCTTCTGAAAAGCGAGCAGAACCTGCAATACGCACGGATCAACCCGTTCGGCCCGTTCCCAATCCACCAGTACATTCTTATTGGCGGACGACTGGAGCAGTTCCTCCAGCAGAAAACCCGCCGCATCACCCCGGGCGTTGCCCCGCAACATGAGAAGCGTCGACTCTTCTCCCTGGCGCAGAGAGACCACTGGTATATTCATCAGGCATTCTCCGTAGGTCGCCTAACGTCGAGACGTTAAATTGGCCATCAGCTATAGGTCATCGGCAGCAAAGGCAAAATTCTTTACCTTTGCTTGCGATTTCGTCGCCAGAGTCGATTCGCCGCTCAAGGACGCACCCATAGTTTCAAAGGCTTGCAGCGCGAAGGCAGCGCCGTTCCCGCCAGGCGGGATACGGCGCTACAAGTTTCCGGAAAGCGGGAGAGGAGCTGCAACACGGACGGAGCCGGAGCTAGGCTGCACAATAGATAAAAGGAGGGACATTTTCCGTAAATGCTAATTTTTGCGCGCGGTTACGGCGAAAAGCCCCCTCGCCGCCTATGAATTGGACGATTTCGCTGCTGGCTTGACAAACTCCCAGGCGCCACGGCCACACTTATTCTTGCACTGTGGCAGCTCCTGCCCGGCTTCGAATTGCGCCGGTAACTTGCAGACACTACACCAATAATAGCCACTCTGGGGGGCGGGGGTTCCTGGTTTTGCAGCCATGATTTCTCCTGATTCAGTTTTCAGTTTGTAGTTTACAGTTTACAGCCAAAGCAAAAGGCGATGCGTCATCCATTTCGAGAATCACCACCGGAATGCCGCCGTCGGCTGCATACTCGAACCTTTACGTAAGATGGAGTTCCCACAGCATAAAACTGACGGCTTCCCGCAGTGCCGTTTTAGCGCGTTCAAACCGGGTATGGGGAACGGAATCCGGACGGGGCGAGGCGTAAACGGCAAGCCCTTTGGCCTGCAGCAACCGTTTGACGCGAAACATATGATAGGCATCGCTTACCGCAATGCACTGGGTGATACCGTTGGCCCGCAGAATGGTTGTGGCCCGATCCGCCGACTCCGCCGTATCGTCGCTCTGGGTTTCGGCGATCAGGTTAATGTCGGGGATGCCGCGCGCCATCAGATAATCGCGGCCCACCTGGCCTTCGCTGAATTTCGGGTCACGCGCGGCGCCGCCGGTGGTGATCACCAGGGGGGCAATTCCCTGTTGAAACAAATCGAAGGCATGGTCCAGGCGAGCGCGGTAGACGGGGGAAGGACGTCCCGAGTATTCTGCCGCGCCAAACACGATAATGGCTCCGGCAGGACGGGTTTCATCGACGGATGCCTGCTCCGCCACT
>CAZUCM010000164.1:0-7188 GCA_964619235.1 uncultured Terriglobales bacterium | reverse complement strand
TATCGCTTTGAGGCGCCGAAATGAGACGCAGCGTATTCGTGAAGCTGCTGGCCACCTTTGTCCTGGTTATCGCCGTGACCACCAGCACCTTGAACTTCACCATCAGCCGGGCCTGGGAACGATCGCTGCGCTCGGCAGTCGAACAGTCCCTGGTGGAAAAGACCCGCTTGTTTGCCCAGCTTGCCGCAAACGACCACGGGCGTCCGCTGCAGTTGTTGGTGGCGGAAGAGTCCAAGGCGGGAAATGCGCGCACTACCGTAATTGATCGAACCGGCAAGGTGCTGGCCGACTCGCAAGCGGACGCCGAGTCCATGGAGAACCACGCCACCCGGCCGGAGTTCGTGGCTGCGTTGCACGGCCAGATCGGAATGGACACGCGCTCCAGTCATACGCTGGGTATCCCTTTCCTTTACGTGGCCGCGCCGGCGCCGATGGGGGCGGTGCGCATGGCTTATCCACTGGCCACGCAGAAACAACTGGAAGCGGGTGTCTGGCATAGCTTGTTGCTCAGCTCGGCCATGGCCCTGCTTGCCGCCTCGGTGCTGGCCGCGGGCATTTCGCAAATGGTATCGCGGCGGCTGCGCCGGATCGTGGCTTTTGCCGAACGCATTGCGACCGGCGACCTTTCGGCCCGTATTGCGCAGGAATCCACCGATGAAATCGCGACGGTGGCCAGCGCGCTGGACCGCACCGCACGCCAGTTGGAAGAAAGCTTTGCCGAGGTCGAGACCAGCCGCCGGCAGCTGGAATCTCTGCTGAACAGCATGCAGGAAGCCGTGATCGCCGTCTCGGGCGACGGCAAGGTGTTGTGGGTGAATGGCCGCATGCAAAGACTGGCCGGCGCCGGAGTGCGCGTTGGCGCCCCGGTAGTGGAAACGGTGCGCGATCCCAGCTTCCTGGCGGCGGTCGACGGCGCCGTCAGCCGCAAGGAGATTTGTACCACCCGCGCGACCGCACTCCGGCCCGGCCATGTATTTCAGGTGACGGCGGCTCCCATGCCGCTCCATACCGGCAAGGGCAAGGCCTCCGGTTCGCCGTCCTCGGGCGGGGCGGTTGCCGTATTGCATGACCTTACCGACCTGGAACGCGTGGAAAAAACGCGCCGTGACTTCATCGCCAATGTTTCCCACGAACTGCGCACGCCGTTGACCTCGGTGCAAGGTTACGCGGAGACGCTGCTGGATGCCGCCACCGCCGAACAGTCCAGTGCGCGTGAGTTTCTGGAAATCATTCTCAAGAACGCGGCGCGCATGTCGCGCCTGACACAGGATCTGCTGGTGCTGGCGCGAGTGGAGTCGGGGGAACAGCGGTTTGTTCTGCAACCGGTGACGCCTACTATTTTGCTTCAGGATGCGTTGGATACCTTCCAGGTGGAGGCGCGGGAACGCGGACTGGATCTGAACGTCGATAACGCCGCCTGGGAACCGGTGCTCGCCGATCCGGAAGCCATGCACCAGGTGCTTGCCAACCTGATTGGAAATGCCCTGAATTACGCGCGAGAAGGCGGAAAAATCGACCTCGGCGCAGCACCCAAGGGGGACGAAGTGGAATTTTTTGTGCGGGACTTCGGCCCCGGCATTGCCTCCGAGCATTTGCCGCGTTTGTTCGAACGTTTCTATCGAGTGGATAAAGCGCGATCCAGAGAGTCCGGGGGGACCGGACTGGGACTGGCGATTGTGAAGCACATTGTGCTCGCCCACGGAGGCCAGGTGAGAGCCGAAAGCCGCCTGGGCCGCGGCTCCACATTCTATTTTACGGTTCCATTGGCCGCTGCCGGGGAAGTGCCGGCAGACCCGCCGGAGGAATAGCCCCGGGGTTTGAGGCTCTGTGCTTTTCATAACAGAGGCACGGAGGCATGGAGGGAGCCGTCCGATTGAGTGATCGTGTGAATCTGGATCGCCATACGGATTTCAATTTCCCGATCACCCGATTTCTCAATTACTCAATTTCCCCCGTGCCACGTGATGATTGACGGGCCTCTTGCGGCCGCGGCTAAGAGCATTCCCTGGTTTTTTATCTTCGTTTCATCTCCCTGTAACATTCCATTCATACACTCCAGTTACAAAGATATTACTGAGAGGAGTGTCATAGCTTATGAAGAGGTTTATTGTCTTGGTATTGATGTTGTCGTTCGCCACGGTTCTTTTTGGCGAGAACCTGAACGGCGCGGGAGCCACCTTCCCTTACCCGATCTATTCGAAATGGTTCAATGAATACAATAAGATGCATCCCGACGTGCAGATCAATTATCAGTCGATCGGCAGTGGTGGTGGAATCCGGCAACTGCAGGCGGGAACGGTGGATTTCGGCGCCAGCGATATGCCGCTCAACGAAGAGCAGCTGAAGAGCATGCCCATGCCCGTGTTGCAGATTCCCACGGTTCTGGGTTCCGTGGTTCCGGCGTATAACGTGTCGCAGGTGAAAGGTGAACTCAAATTTACGCCGCAGGTGCTGGCCGGAATTTATCTGGGCCAAATCTCAAAGTGGAATGATAAGGCGATCGCCAGTGCCAATCCTGGAGTGAGCTTGCCGAACAAAGACATCATTGTCGTGCATCGCTCGGACGGCAGCGGCACCACCTTCGTATTTACCGACTACCTGTCGAAGGTAAGCCCGGAATGGAAAAGCCGTGTGGGCGCCAACACTTCCGTGAACTGGCCGGTAGGACTGGGCGGCAAGGGCAACGAGGGAGTTGCCGGCCTTATCCGCCAGACCGATGGAGCCATCGGCTACGTGGAACTCATCTACGCACTGCAGAATCGGATCACCTTCGGCAGCGTGCAGAACAGCGCTGGGCAGTTCATCAAGGCCAGCCTGCAGTCCACTACGGCGGCGGCGGCGGCCTTGAAGGTTGTGCCGGCGGATTTCAGAGTGTCGATTACCAATTCCGGCGGCAGGGAATCGTATCCCATCTCAAGCTTCACCTACCTGCTGGTGCCCAAGAAGTGGAAGGACGCCAACAAGAGCAAAGTCATGACCGACTTCCTGAGCTGGATGTTGAACCAGGGGCAGGGCATGGTGGAACAATTGAATTACGCGCCCCTGCCGAGAGCATTTGACCAGCAGGAGCAAGCGGCCATCAAGCAAGTTCACTAGACCAGGCATACGGGATTCCAATGTTCGCTGAAACGGCCGTGCGCCGCTCATCAAGGCGCAGAGGATAAGGAACCCTCGTCCCGGTATAAGCGGACGGAGCGAGTCCGGGACAATGAATCTTGTTCTTGACGTGTACGGAGAGGACGAGTACATCCGGCTGGATTCGTAATATGTGAACCAAACTTCCTTCGTCACTGATCGAATTGGCTGCCGGTTAACCCCCCGGCAGCCGTTTTTTTCAAGAGTGTCCCCAGTCTCCGCTCCCCCCGCCAGCCTTATGCAGGCCGTTCGGAAGTGTCCGGCGCGACATGAGAGTAAGAGGGACGATTTTCTGGCGGCAGAGGGGCGACGGAGGTCGCAGGACCTGTGGTAGCATGAATCCACGCTGTGTGGAGGGTGCGGCAATGCTGGGTTGCCGCGGGTGATCCAGAATTCTGTTGACGGTATCGCTGACCCTCAGCGATTTCAGAGCCAAGGACACAAAAATCCATCCATGGACGCAAAGACAACCATTCTGTTTGTCGATGACGAGCCCTCGATTTTAATAAGTACAAAGGCGATACTGTCACGGGCGGGATACGAAATCTTGACGGCGGCCGACGCGGAGTCCGGCGTTGCGATTCTCGGCAGCAAGCAGGTTCAGCTGTTGCTGGTGGATTCCTTGCCGGGGCGAGATAGCGTGATTGCGGAGGCCCGCCGCTCGAATCCCGCGGTAAAAGTGATGCTTTGTACGGGGGATCCAACCAAGACCGAGCTTCCATCCGTGGATGCGGTGGTATGTAAACCGATTGCTCCCCCCGACCTGTTGCGTTTGATTGCCGAAACGTTACTGCAAAACCCCGAGTGAAATTAACGCTCCTGTAACAAAGCTCTGTTAATTTCGGCGAATGGGCAGCACTACGGCCAAGCAAAACAATATGTTACGTGCCCCTGGGAGAGCAATGGAGCCCAAGCAGCAGTCTGCCGTCCAGGTCCTCAATTTCCCTGAGGTGAAGCGCGAAGCTGTGGGACCTGGGCTCCGGGTCGCCGACCGCATCTTTCGCTATGCCATGCTCGCCTGTGCGCTCTCGGTCTTGGCAATTGTTGCGTTCATCCTGCTGGAGCTGATTCTCCAATCGCGGCTTTCTTTGCATACGTTTGGCTGGCACTTCTTTGTGCACCAGGGCTGGGACCCGGTGGCGGGTGATTTTGGAGCCTTGCCATTTATTTATGGGACCTTGATTTCGTCACTGGTCGCTTTAGTCATTTCTGTCCCGTTGGCGCTGGGGCTGGCGGTGTACATCACGGAGATGTGCCCCCGTTGGCTGCGCGGGCTTCTGGCGTTTACCTCCGATCTGCTGGCGGCAATTCCAAGCGTTATTTATGGCTTATGGGCCATCTTCGTACTGGTTCCCCTGCTGCGCAATTATGTGGAGCCCTGGCTGGCGG
Source organism: uncultured Terriglobales bacterium (assembly GCA_964619235.1). Taxonomy (GTDB): domain Bacteria; phylum Acidobacteriota; class Terriglobia; order Terriglobales; family Acidobacteriaceae; genus CAZUCM01. Next base: position 2,664 of record CAZUCM010000164.1, on the reverse strand, counting down.
CCACAATGGGATGGACGGGACTATTTACCGGAGCGCCGTATGGAATCGGCATGCTGGCGGCAGGCGTGATTCTATCAATCATGGTGATTCCGATCATTTCCTCGATTACCCGCGAGGTGCTGACGGCAGTGCCGCGGCAACAGCGTGAGGCGGCGCTGGCACTGGGCGCCACCCGCTGGGAGATGATTCGTATCGGCGTGCTGCGCAATGCGCGCGCCGGAATTATGGGAGCCATCATCCTCGGTTTGGGACGCGCTCTGGGCGAAACCATGGCGGTCACCATGGTGATTGGCAACCGGCCGGAGGTCGCGAAGTCGCTGTTTGCTCCCGGCTACACCATGGCCAGCGTGATTGCCAACGAATTTACGGAGGCCACGGGCGACCTTTATTTGAGCGCGCTGGTGGAAATCGGTTTAGCCCTGTTGATCCTGACCCTGGTAGTCAACGCTTTGGCGCGCCTCCTGGTATGGAGCGTCACGAGGGGGATGCCGGCGAGCACTCATGCCCAATAACCTCGTCAGCAAAGTATTCGGATGGAAGCGCGCGCTGGCCGATCGCCTGGCCACTGCCGGAGCCGTTTTCGCGGCGATCCTGGTAATCGCGCCGCTGTTGGCCATTTTTGTATATCTGGTGGCTCGCGGCGCCGGCGCTCTCAGCTGGTCGTTCCTTACCAATGCACCCAGGCCTGTAGGAGAAGAGGGCGGAGGCATCGGCAACGCGATCGCAGGGTCGGCCTTGATCCTGGGAGTGTCTTGCCTGATCGGCGTTCCCTTGGGCATTGGCGCGGGGATCTATCTGGCGGAGTATGGGAAAGGCAAACTGGCGCTTCTGGTGCGCTTTGTCGCGGACGTTTTGAACGGCGTTCCTTCGATCGTGATGGGCATGGCCGTATACGCGCTGGTGGTGCTGCAGCAGAAGCATTTCTCGGCGCTGGCCGGAGGGTTGGCGCTGGGCGTCATGATGATTCCGACAGTGACGCGGGCCACCGAGGAAATGCTGCTGATGGTGCCGCGTGCGATCCGGGAGGCGGCCCTGGGTCTGGGAGTGGCGGAGTGGCGCACGGTTTTATCGGTCACGTTACGCACGGCCCTGCCCGGCGTCATAACCGGCATCATGCTGGCGTTTGCCCGCGTGGCAGGGGAAACCGCACCGCTCTTATTCACCGCCTTCGGCAATCAATTCTGGAACTGGAACCTGAATCAGCCGACGGCGGCGCTGCCGCTGCAAATCTATACCTACGCGATATCGCCGTATGACGAATGGCACCAGCAGGCGTGGGCGGGAGCGCTGGTATTGATTGTCACCATTGTGGGCACGGTGGCCATTGTGCGGCTGGTTACCGGCCGCGGCGTCATGAAAGGAACGAGCTAGTCCGATGGGAATGAGCATCAGTGTACGAACACTGAACGCCTGGTTTGGACGGACCCAGGCGCTTTACGACATTTCAATGGAGATTCCCGCCAATCATGTGACGGCGATTATCGGGCCCTCCGGCTGCGGAAAATCCACCTTTGTGCGTTGCCTGAATCGTATGCACGAAACCATTCCCGGCACCCGCGTCGAGGGATCTGCAACCATCGGGTCCCTGGACCTCTACGACCGGGCAACCTCGCCGGTGGAAGTGCGGCGTCGCGTCGGCATGGTGTTTCAAAAGCCGAATCCTTTTCCCGCCATGTCCATCTATGACAATGTAGCCGCGGGCCTGAAGCTGAATGGGCGGTACCACCGCCGGGAACTGGACGAGGTGGTGGAGCATGCCCTGCGCATGGCGGCTCTCTGGGACGAAGTGAAGGACCAGCTCAAAAAGCAATCCGGCGCCAGCCTGTCGGGTGGCCAGCAGCAGCGGCTGTGTATCGCCCGGGCGCTGGCGGTGCAGCCGGAAGTTCTGCTCATGGACGAACCCGCTTCCGCCCTGGACCCGATTTCCACCACCAAGATCGAAGAACTGATCTTTCAACTCAAATCGCAATACACCATTGTGATCGTCACCCATAATATGCAGCAGGCGGCCCGGGTTGCCGATTCCACCGGTTTCTTTCTCCTGGGGAAACTGATTGAGTACGATGCGACCGAGAAGATCTTTACCACCCCGGTGGATAAGCGGACCGAAGATTACGTGACGGGAAGGTTTGGCTGATGCGTACCCGCTTTCAACAGAGCTTAGACGACCTGAAGGGCAAGTTGCTGGCCATGGCAGGCATGGCCGAGGAAGCCATCGATACCTCGGTTCGAGCGTATCGCGAGCGCGTGCCCGAATTGTGCAGCAAGGTATTCGAGAACGAAGTCATGATCAATCTGGCCGAACGCGAGATCGATCATCTGGCGCTCGACTTGCTCGCCATGCAGCAGCCCATGGCGGTGGATCTGCGATTTATTCTGGCCATTATCAAGAGCAATGCCGATCTGGAGCGCGTGGGCGATCAGGCGGTCAACATTGCCCAGCGGGTGATGGAGTTGATTGCCCTGCCGCGCGTGGAACTGGCGGCCGATATTCCGGAGATGGCGGCCATTTCCGCCCAGATGATCCGGCAGTCGCTGGAAGCCTTCATCTCAGGGAACGCCGAACTGGCGCAGCAAGTGCTGGAGAACGACGATGTGGTGGACCGCATGAACCAGGAAATCTTTCTGGCCATGGATAAGACCATGCACGAAACTCCGGCCCTC
>CAZUCM010000163.1:0-7196 GCA_964619235.1 uncultured Terriglobales bacterium | reverse complement strand
CCCGCCGACCGCGTCGAGCACCTGGCGGCGTGCGGCAATCGTCGGCCCCAGAGCAAACTTCATGCCCTCCAGCATGTCGGCGACAATCACTCCGGAGGTCATTTCCACCGACATTCCCAGCGCATCCAGGCGCGACCAGATGGTGCCCGTGGATACGCCCCGGTAGACGCAGGTCACCAGTCCCACCTGCGGATCAAGCAACGGCCGCACGACAGATTTCGTGTAATCTCCGGTGACGATTACGTCGCTATCGCTCATCACCAGGTACTCATGGCTGGCGGCCGCGATCATTGCTTCCAGCGAACAAACCTTGGCGTTCGGCCGCTTCGGCTGCCCGGAATAGACAAACTTGACGGCAACCCGGGGATACTGTTCGTGCAGCCGGCGGGCCACCGCCAGGGCCGGGTCCGTATCGTCACGCGTGCCGAAAACAATTTCAAAATCCGGATAGTCCTGCTCGAAAAAGCTGCGCAGATTACTTTCCAGATTGGGTTCGAGGCCGCAAAGGGGCTTGAGCAAGGAGACGGCGGGATAGGACGAAGGCGGGGGGAGCTGCGGACGGCGGCGAAAGCGTATCACCGCCGCCAGCAAGAGCACGAGAAAGCCCGTGCAACATAGCAGCCCGATGCCCGCGCCATAGAGCAATCCGTTTATGAGAAGGTGCAGCATGCTAAAGAGAGTTTACAGTTTACAGCCGGAAGGAAGGGTTTCAAACTGCCGGCCCTCCCGCCAGAGAGATGGTTTTGGCCCGAAAGTCGAAACAGAAAACTGCAAACCGTGAACGGTTAACTTTTCACCACTGGCTGTAGGTGGTGCCGTCCAGTGCCGTCTCGTTGGAAGAACTATGCACATCGCTGATGCCCGGCTGCTGCTGGTCGATGCTGTAAATGCCTTCGTCTTCGACCGTTTGCCAGTCCGAGCTGGTATGGGTAAATGGATCAACCGGCAGCTGCTTCATGTAACCCGCCGTAATCAAATCATCCAGAGACTGCGGGGCCTTGTCCTTGTCTTCGGTGTACTGGCTGATCATCGAGCGCAAGGTAAACAAGTCCTGCCGCAAGACCGTTTCTTTCGCGTGCACGATGGAAACCTTATAGTTGGGCACGGCAATCGCCAGCAGGATGAGAGCGATGCTGATCACCACCATCATCTCGATCAAGGTGAATCCGGCCGCGGCCCGGCACTTGGCAGCCGGGCTGCGGTGAACACGTCGAAATTGATCCAGTTGCGCCTTCATCAGTTCGTCTTTGCCGCGGCCTGGGGACGTTCCTTAATGCTGATCGCAGCCTGGGTCCCCGCCACCGTGATGGGTTGATTCTTTACGTCGCGCAAGCCGGCGCGGGTAACCGCGATGGACGTCTGCCCGCTCTCCTTGGCCATAAAGGTGATCGCGAACACCGATCCCTGTCCGGAAACTCCGCCGGAATTCGGGGGACGATTGGCGGTCACTTGCACCAAGCCGTTGGCGGAATCATCGCGCTCGGCAACGGCAACCGCTTCTTCTCCCTGCCCCAGGAATCCGCCATTGGAGACATTGGTCACTTGCAGCTTAGTGGGATCGTACTGGATCTGCACCGGAACCGTAAACAGGTCCTTGGCGCCACTTACCTCCACGTCAACCATGAACGTCTGCCCCGCCGTCGTGGTTACAGTGGCCGGACTGAAGCTGAGTACTGCCCCCTGTGGAGTTGCCGGGGAAGGCGTGGGCTGTGCAGTCAAGGCAGGCTGGACGGCTGCGGAGTGTGCAGTTGTCCCGCCCGGAACATTGGCCGGCACGACTGCCGCTGCCATTTGCGAACCCGCAACCGCCGGCGCCGCGGCCTTTGCCGTAGGAGCCGTTGCCGGAACTGCCGGAGCGGGAACTACAGGCTGCGCCGGCTTGGCGACCGCGGGAGCCGCAGGAACTGCCGGAACGCCCGCCGCAGGCACTGCCGTCTGACCGGCAGCCGCTGCCCCAGCCGGAATAACAGCCGCCGGAATTGCCGCTGCCGGAACCGCAGCCGCAGGTGGCGCGACTGCCGTGGGGACAGTGGCGGCCGGAGGAGTCACGACCGTGGGAGTTGCCGCCGCGGGAAGTGCCGGTTTGGCTTCGGCGACGCCTAAATGCCGCAGCGCAATCGTATTCGAGGTTCCCACATCCAGCGTCTCTGTATTCAACGCGCTCAACTCTTGTCCACGCACGATATGCGGGGTAAGAATAAATACCAGTTCGGTCGTCTCCCGGTCGGTGCTCTTGGAACTGAACAGGTATTTGAATATGGGCAGGTTCATGAGCAGCGGAAAGCCGCTGATGCTCTTGACGTCGGAATCTTCCAGAATGCCGCCCACCAGGTTGGATTCGCCTTCTTTCAAGCGAATATCATGCTCAATCTTGCGCTGCCCGATCACCGGCTGCTCGATGCCGCCAATGTTCTGCTCGGAATCCACCGCCGAGATATCCATCATCAGCTTAAGGGAGACTTCGCCGTTGGCGTGCACTTTCGGCGTGATGTCAATATTGACGCCCACATCCAGATACTGGAACTGGGTATTGACCAAGGTGCTGGCAATCGCCGTGCCAGTGGTGCCCGTACCGAACGATCCGGTCGCCACCGGAACGCGTTCACCGATTTTCAAGGAGGCTTTTTGCCCGTCGAGCGCCCTGATCTGAGGATTCTGAATAATCTTGGTAGTGCTGTCGCCCATCAGGAAGTTCGCGGTAGCCGTCGGAATCGTAACTTGAAAGTCATTGGCGTTGAGCGTCCCAATCTGGTTAAGCGTGAGCCCATTGGTTGCCGATGTCGTGCTGGTAGTGCTGGTAGTACTAGTGGTACTGGAGGCGGTGTTGTTATTTGTGGTGTTATTGTTGGTCGTATTGCTTTGTAACGCCACGGCTACGCTGGCTGGGGGCGTAATGCCAAGGTTCAGGGTTTTGCTGCGATTCACCACCAGCACCGCCACGTCAACGATCACTTCCGGTTTCGGCTTATCCAGATCGTCAACCAGCTTTTCCGCCAACGCCACCTGATCGGGAGTTCCGCGCACCACAATCGCGCCCTGGCTGGGAATTTGGGTGAGGCGGTTGACTTCCAGAATCGTGCGCAGCGTGTTGACCACATCCTGCAATTCGGTCGGTAGCGAAAGATTGGACAGGTAGAACGTCTTGACGACGTTTTGCTCCAGTTCCTTGCGTTTGGCCGGAGTATCGCCGGCAACAAAAATGGTATTCGCGGTCACCGGGCGCCAGAAGGTCTTCGACTCCAAAGCCACCAGCTCCAGCGCCTCAGCCAGGGTGACTCCGTTCAACTCGATATGAATGCGCTTCGCGGTGTAATCCGGGTCAAATACCACATTGATACCGGCCAGCTTGCCAATGGTTTCATAAACAACCTTACTGTCTTCGGTGAGCTTCAGCGTGATGGGGGCGCCGGAGATTGGTTGCAGCTCAATGACCCCTCCGGAAGCCTCCAAGCGGGTTTTCAGCGACTCGGTTTGCGGTTTGGCTTCGCCGGCGGCCTTGCTTTTGGCGGCATCGATCAACGCCTGCGTACGCCGGATCTCCTGTTGCGCCACATACAACGAAGGATCGATGGCCTGCGCTTTCTGGAATTCGCTCATCGCCTCCTGCAATTTGCCCGCTTCCCGCAACTGCTGTCCCGAGTGCACATGGGAGGAGGCCGCTTCAAAGCGCATGCGCGCCATCCCGGAGCGGTACGCCGTATTCTTGGGCATAAGCTTGTATGCCTCGGCGTAATAGTCGAACGCGGCCTGAAAATCCTGGCGAGCTTCGGCATCCTGCCCCTTGGCGTACAACGAAGATGCTTTGTCTGCCGCCGCGGGTATAACTAGCGCTAAAACCGTAGTCAAAATGACGAGAAGCCGCGCGATCTTATGCATACGATCACTTGGACGAAGGAACTCTGACAGGGTTATCAAACCGCCTCCTGGGCTGCTCGCGCCTCAGCTATAAGTTACTGCCGATTATACACTCGAAGTCGACCGGCAGCCGCCTGGATTCCTGTGTTAGCATACAGTCTTTCCGGCGGGAAAGTGGAACAATTGATTGCAGTTGCGGGTTTCACCTATCACCGTCTCGGGCCCCTTGTGCCGGCAGGCTACGATAAAGAATACCTGTGCATAGGTGGCACCCTGGAGTCCTGATGGCTGGCTCACCCAAATCCGGCAGAGATGGCGACCGCGACGTGGCTTCCAATCGCGCTGCCGGTCACAATTATTTCCTGACCGACAAGTTTGAGGCGGGCGTAGTGCTGACGGGCACCGAGGTAAAGTCCGCGCGCGATGGCCGGGTGAACCTGAAGGACGCCTATGGCCTGGTCAAGGACGAAGAACTCTGGCTCCTGAACGCCCACATCAGCCCTTATCAGCATGGAAACATATATAACCACAACCCGCTGCGCACTCGCAAACTATTGGTTCACAAGGCCGAACTTCGAAAATTGATCGGAAAAACCCGCCAGCGCGGCATGACCTTGATCCCCACGCGAATGTACTTCCGCAATGGCAAGATCAAGGTGGAAATCGCCCTAGCCAAGGGCAAACAGCTCTGGGACAAGCGCGAGACCGAGCGTCGCCGCACCGCCGACCAGGAAGCCCGCGACGCTGTTCGACGCTCACAGAAATCATAGATTCAGGAAGAATACTTATGAAAACAGACCTCTCTTTTATCTCTTCCGCACAAGTTGAAGCCGATTGTCTGGCAGTGGTGGTCCTGGACGAAGGAACCAGCAAGGACAAGCCGCAACCCAAAGCCCAATTGGGCAATGATGCGGCCGGCAGTAAAGCCGTAAGCGCCCTGGTGGAATCGCTGACCAGCGAAGAGCTCAGCGGCAAGATCTTTGAAATGGTGATGGTCCACAATCCGCAAGGGTTAAAGGCCAAACGTCTGTTATTTGTCGGGGGCGGCAAGGCCAAGAACTTTTCCGTGTTTGAGCTGCGCCGGGTTGCGGGTGCAGCGGTGCGTTACCTGAAACCTAAGGGCATTCGCCGCTTTACTTTCCTGGTTCCCCCCACCGGCGCCGACATGTCCGCAGCGGTGAAGTCGGTTGTCGAGGGAGCCTTCGTCGCCGACTTCGATCCTGACATTTATAAGAGCGATCGCAAGGACCAGCGGCTGGAGGCACTCACCGTCGCCGTGACCGGCGAAGCCGAGCGCCACGCGCTGGAAACGGCAATGGAGCAGGCGCGCATCCTGGGTGAATCGCAAAACTTCGCCCGCGGGCTGATCAACGAGCCTTCCAACCGCATGACGCCAAGCATGATGGCGGAGCAGGCGCAAAAGATGGCACAGGAAACCGGCCTGAAGTGCGAAGTCTATGGCTCCGAAAAATTGCGCGAGCTTAAGATGGGCGCGTTTCTGAGCGTTGCCCAGGGCTCGGACGAGGAGCCCCGGCTGATTCTGATGCGATATGAACCCGAAGGCGCTCCGGCAGAGCCCGTGCTCGGACTGGTGGGCAAAGGCATTACCTTCGATTCCGGCGGCATTTCCATCAAACCCAGTGACGGCATGGAGAAGATGAAGTACGACATGGCCGGCGGCGCCACCATGATCGGCGTGATGCGGGCCATTGCCCTGCTTAAGCCCAAGGTGAAAGTTCTGGCGGTCATCTGCGCCACCGAGAACATGCCATCCGGAAAGGCGCAAAAGCCCGGCGACGTACAAATCGCCATGTCCGGCAAGTCCATCGAGGTGATCAATACCGACGCGGAAGGCCGACTGGTGCTGGCCGACGGTTTATGCTGGGCGCGCCAGTTGGGCGCCACCCACCTTATCGACGCCGCCACTCTCACCGGAGCCATCGTGGTGGCGCTGGGATATCACAATGCCGGCGTCTTCGCCAATAACGACGATATGTACAACCGCTTTGAAGCGGCGGAAAAGCGCGCCGGGGAAAAGATGTGGCGTATGCCGCTCGACGCCGACTATATGGAGCATTTGCGCTCCAATATCGCCGACATGATGAACGTGGGCGGCCGCTGGGGCGGCGCCATCACCGCGGCCATGTTTATGAAAGAATTCGTCGAAGATACCCCCTGGATTCACCTGGATATCGCCGGCACCGCCTGGATGGAAGACAACAAAGCCTGGATCGCCAAGGGCCCGTCCGGCATTGCCCTGCGCAGCATCGTGGAGTTTGTGCGGGAGATGGCGGGAAAGTAAAAAGGAGATAGGAGTTAGAACCCCTAACTCCTGCCCCTCACACTCTCCATTCATCCGGACGCCACTGCTTGACGGCCTTCTTGATCTGGTCGCTGGACAGCTTTTCTTCCAGCGTCCGGGACACGAGCTCCGGCAGCTCGGCGTCGGAGGCGAAGCGCAGCCCGATCAGCTGGCTTTCCGTCAGGTCACCGATGCGCGCCAGCATGGGATCGGGAAGCACGGTCATCAGGCGCAGCCGTTCTTCCAGCCGGATCACGCGATCCTGCACCTTCAAGGCATACTGCCGGCACCTGAATGCCAGGACATTCACTGCGACGACCAGGATGACCCACCAAAACGAATGGATCTCGGGACGGCGCACGGCATGAGCAATCGCCCCAACCAGCGTCAGCGCCAGGACCGGCAATAAGAAGAAATGAAAAATCGGATCGCGGCGAACGTGATTGGCGTAGTTTTGCGGCAAGCCTTCAGACATTAACAAATACCTCCGTTGCAACAGGTTACCGCCGGCACCAGGCGCCAGCCGGATAACGCATACACTTTATGCTATCATGCCTGCATGAAAGAGCATACACACTCCGTCCAATACACCATTCGCGGTATCCCGCGGGAGGTTGACCGTGTATTGCGCCAGAAGGCGGCGCGGCGCAAACAAAGCCTGAATCAAGTCGTAGTGGACGAGCTGGTCAACGCGGCACAAGGACACAAGGAGGACTTCTCGGACCTCACCGGTCAATGGACGCCCGACCCCGCATTCGACGACATTATGGCCGCGCAACGCAAGATTGATATGGAGAAGTGGAAATGAGAATCGCGCTGGACACCAACCGATTAACGGATCTGTTCCAGGGCGATACCGATTTGTCCAACAGGCTAAGCGCATGCGAGGAAGTGTGGATTCCTCTGGTGGTGCTGGCGGAAATCAAAGCGGGCTTTTACGGCGGCAATCAACGGCACCGAAACGAAGCCTTGCTGCAACGATTGCTTGCCAAAAAGACGGTCGGGGACTACCTCCACGTCTATCGCGAGCTGTACGGGC
>CAZUCM010000162.1:0-7213 GCA_964619235.1 uncultured Terriglobales bacterium | reverse complement strand
TGGGCATTCCATCGTCGATGACAAAACTGAGCGGACAACGCCCGAGGCAGAGTTGATTACCGCAGTGGTCGGTGTGATCCAGGATGTTGTCGAAACAGCAACGGCCCACTACTTCGTCGGCCGAATAGCCGGTCAGCTTTTCGGCCGCCCGATTCCAATAGGTGATGCGCCGCTCGCGGTCAACGAAGTACACACCATCGTATAAATGATCCAGCAGGCGCTTGTAGAACTCGTCACTTTCCACAGCACCACCCGGACGAGCAACCACTTTGGACATTGCCCCCACCCTATGGTTACCGGAATCAACCTTTGCCGACCGTGAACAGTTGACTCATTTTAGCAGGAAACACCCGCGAATAAAGTCCCGGCTATGCGATCGACTCGTCGCATTTGCCGGTCCTCAGTCTCTGGCAAACGAGTTGATTGCGCTATAAAGATCTTCGAAGCGGATGGGTTTTGTCAGATAGCCGTCCATGCCGGCATTGCGGCAACGCTCTTCATCGCTTTTCATGGCATGGGCGGTCATGGCGATGATGGGGATATGAGACTGCCGGCCGACCTCTTTTTTACGTATGGCGGCGGTGGCTTCCATGCCGTCCATCTCCGGCATTTGCACGTCCATCAGCAATAAATCGAAAACATGCGAGTCAAACAGATCCACCGCCTGCCGGCCGCTCTCGGCAACCGTAACCATGTGGCCATGACGTTCCAGCAGTTTCAGCGCCAACTTGCGATTCACCGCTTCATCTTCGGCCAGCAGGATACGCAAAGGCCGCGCCGGCGGCTGGATGATGGCGGGCGCTGCAACGCCGCCGTCCCGGACGGACACTGACGTAAATTCGCCGATCGCCGCCGCGGCGGCCCGCGGGAGCACAAGCGGAATCATAAAGGAACTGGTGGTCCCCTCGCCCGGCTTGCTCTCCAACCAGATATGCCCGCGCATCAACTCCACCAGGCCGCGGCAAATCGCCAGCCCCAGGCCGGTTCCGCCATATCGCCGGGTTGTGGAAGCGTCAACCTGCGAAAAGGCCTGAAAGAGCTTCAGCTGTTTCTCGGCGGGAATTCCCACGCCGGTATCGGAAACCGAAAACTGGAGGAACCGCCCGTTCTGCTGGATGACCGGGGAGACCCGCAATACCACTTCCCCTGGGAGGTAAATTTGATGGCATTGCCCAGAAGGTTGAAGAGCACTTGCCGCAGCCGCGTGGGATCGCCCAGAAAACTCGCCGGGCAAGCGGCAGATATCTCGGCCCTGAGCTTAAGGTCCTTTTGCTGCGCGCGCGGAGAGAGGCCGCCTACGGCGGAATTCACCAGATCGCGCAGCGTCACCTGCAGTTCCTCCAACTCCATCTTGCCGGCCTCGACCTTGGAGAAATCCAGAATGTCATTGACCACGGCCAGCAGCGTTTCGGCAGACTGTTGGGCGGTTTCCAGCATGTCCCGCTGTTCGAGTGTCAGCTCGGTTTCCAGCGCCAGCTCGGTCATGCCGACCACGCCATTCAGCGGGGTACGGATCTCGTGGCTCATGTTGGCCAGAAAGTCGCGCTTGGCCTGATTGGCGATGGCCGCCGCCCGTTCCGAGGCCTCGGCGCTGCGCCGGGCGGCGCGGACGCGCACCGTCTGCCAGCCCAGCAGCATCAGTGCGGCGACCAACACGCCCAGGGCAATGGCCAACTGGCGATTGCGCCGCTGCGACTGCATCATGCCGTAAATGAATGCGGCCTCATTCACCGGTCCTTGCAGGTTTTCAAAGGAAATCGCGGAGACCTCTCCGCGATCCGCCATCCTGCCGATCTGCACTTCGATCGCATCGGCGGCACGAGCGGCGTCCGGCCGTTTTAAACTGGCGCCCACGCCGAACAGAATATTTCCCTCAGGCAACTGGACAAACCGCAGGCGGGCATGCTGGCAGGCCGGGAGATCGAAAAATTTCGGTTCCAGTCCGGTCGCCGGCAGCAGGCTGGCATCGGCGCGGCCGTCGCACACTGCTTCCAAGGCGCCTTCGTCGGTCGGCTCCACCACCAATGTGGCCCCCGGAAAGTAGGAGCGGGCCAATTTACCGGTAATATTGGAACCCTGAAAATGCAGGCTATGCCCGGCCATTTCCTTCGGACTCAGAATCGGGTGGGCCCTGGGACTGACAATCCAGAAGGTGGCATTCAGCCACGGCGGCGAAATATACATGGTGTTGCGCCGCTCCGGTATTTCTCCGACCACCGTCCACAAATCCACGCTGCCGTCTGCCAGACTTGCATCCGGTCCAGCGGGGGCATTGACCCAGACAACCGGAACCCGGGCGCGCCGGGCCGCTTCCGCGACGATCTCCACGGCAGGACCGGCCGGAGAACCATCCGCTGCAACGTATTGATAAGGACGGGAATTCTGGTAGCCGATGCGAAAGGGCGCGGTAGCGCGAGTCGGATCGTGGCGCCATTCGTGGACGAACCACCCCACCGCCAGGCATACCAGTACTCCGCCCAGCCCCCACAAACTCCATGATTGGCGTCCAGTGAGCGCCCCCGTTCTCCCAATCATTTTGACCTCATCGGCACCGCAGTTGCTTTTATTTAGGGGCGAGCTCAGCAAACCCCATATCCAGACGCTCGAAGTCTTTCATTTAGCTGGACTTTATCTCAAACATGAGTTCCATGCCATCCCAATAAGCACCTAAGCCCGAACACCGGGCATATACCCCAGAAGCAGGTGCTTCGATTTTCTATTAACTTCCTCAGAATATCCACCGGGAAAACGACTGTGGAACTTCCGGCAACTTTCCCATAACTGCCTGAAGGCTTCCTGATGAATGTTTACGCCGCCCTCAGGGTGTCGCCGGGCCGGCGGCCCCAGGGGCTCCGGATCAGTATCGATCCACCAGAACCCGGCTTCCATATTCGAACACTACGTAAGGTCCGGAGACAGCGCCAACTCCGTTTGCACCGTAAGGACTCGTCCAGGTGGCTTGCCCGTTTGTAAGCGAGAGGATTGCGTTCACGTCAGGGGAGTAAACCGAATCGGGCGTTACCGTCTGAATGCTGTGCAGCTCCGGGAGGGGTGGGGTCGCAAGTTGAACCCCGGTCGCGTCGTAAATCGCGCAACCGTTATAGAGAATGGAGTACTGCCCTTGTAAATATTTGTCGACCAAAATCCGGTCATCATCGATCCAGCCGACGGAAAATCCGGGGACCGCCGTTACCAATATGCCGTTCCTGAATATATTCGTGACCACGTCCTGACTGGGGGAACTGTTGGACACTGCGATCCCTGTCCCGTCAGGCGAGAGCCGGATGGGATCTTCCGGGCCCATATCGGACCAGATCACCGGCCCGCCGCTGATGGCCGTCACCTGCCGCACTTGATTCGAAGTTGTTCCCAGCACCTGCCCCAGCGTTGTCCCCGACTCCGACAGGGTGAAGTCAAACAGGTCCTGGGTGACATCGAAGGTGTACGGAAAACTGCCGATCAAGCTCCCGGAAGGAAGCGAGAAAACGTTGAGTGTGCGGTCGGTCTCGTACTGGTAGTCCATGGCGCTGGCAGAGGCGGCCAATATCGTTCCATCCGACGAGAGCTCGGCCTTCCCGCTCGAGAAACCGATGCTACCTTCCGGCGTTGTCACGGCGGGATCGAAATAGAGGATGGTTCCACTGGCGGTGGCTACGGCCACGCGGCCGGTAGCGCCGGCAATGCTCCAGGCCGCGCCGAATCCGAAATACCGGGGTTCGGTTGACAGGCTTGCCCCATCAAGGATCACGCCGTGCGTATTTCCCGCAATCCACTGGGAACTTGAGGTTGCACCGTAGGCAGTCGCATAGGCAATGGGCAGCGTGTAATCCGTCTTTGACGGATTTTGGCCGGAAAGGTCAATTACGCTGGCTGCCCCGGCTCCATAGGACAGCACCCCAATGGTCGTCCCGGATGGAATGACCTTCGCCAGTATGCCGATACCATAGACGACAACCGGAGTGGCGCTGCCAACCGAATAGATCGCCAAACTTCCTCCCAGGTCTGAGTAAGTCCACAGCCAATTTCTCTCTCCGGCAAGGCCGTCGATCGCCGCAAACTGAACGACCGTCTGCTGCACGCCAGCTTTGGAGTAGATCCAGACAGTGTTGGATAAGTTGGTGATAAATTGTTCCCCGTCCAGAAACCAGGAGTGGAACTCTCCCGAGAACGGTGGGCTGACAGACGATGTCCCGTCCGTGGTGGAGACGGTTTCCACCACGCTCTGGCCGGCCGCTCCCAAGGCCACCTGCACGTCGCCCGGAGCGGCAAAGCTCTGGGCCGCGGAGTAATCGCCCGCCCGCGAGACCAGAAGCTGTCCGGTGGGCGTCCAGACGAATAAGCCGGCTTGTGAGCCGGCGCATACATAGCTCCCATCCGAGGCCAATTGCCACCAGGCGTTGCCTGTCCCTTCCGCCGCTATGGCGATGGTGGAGAGGAGATGCCCATCCGCCGTCGAATGGACTTCCAATCCGGCCGGCAGCCCGATGGCAAACACCTGGCCCGCCATCTCCACGGATAGCTCCGCTTGCGGGAGGCCATTCGCCAATGGAGATTCGCCCTGATCCCCGCGGGCAAGGAGCGCGCCCGAAGCGTAATCCCACAATACCCAGTGCCCATTGACGTCCTGGCTGAGTACGCGGGAGTTTTCAAACCGCAGCTGGACGATTTGAGCGTCGTGGCCAAGCTCCAGCAAAACCGCGGGAGCGTTATCCACCGCAATCGTTACGCTCGCACTGGTGCTGCCGCCCGAATTGATCGCAGTTACAACATAAGTTGTCGCCGGCGTACTGGCGGCCGGAATTCCCGAGATCGCGCCCGTAATCGTGTTCAAGCTCAATCCCGCGGGGAGCGCAGGGCTGACCGTGTATACGGAAACGGTCCCGGTAACCGTCGCAACATCCGTGGTAATCGCCTGCCCTGCGATCGCCGTAATCGCCGCCTGGGCATAGGCAAGATTGGCGGGTGGCTCCGCAATTCCGGCAACCACGCTGATCTGAAGGCCCGCGGATGCGGACCCGCTGGAGTTGGACGCGGTCACCACATAATTCGCGGCCACCGCCAGGGCGGTGGGGGTTCCCGAGATCGCGCCGGTGGAGCTGTTCAGGCTCAATCCTGCAGGGAGTGAGGGAGTGACGGCAAAGGAGGCGTCTGTTCCCGTGATTGTGGGGACATCCGTGGCGATCGCCTGCCCAACCACCGCAACGATCGTAGAATGCGGATAAACCAGATTGGCCGGCGGCGTAACTGCCGGCAAGTGGCTCCCTGCACCACCGCCTCCGCAGCCCAGAGTCAACCCCGGGATCATGAAAACCAGGACAAGCGTTAAATCACTCAGCCGGCGTCTGTCTTTGAGCCATCGGACCAGACTGGATAAGGCTGGAATCCTGCGAGGCATGGAAGCCACCTGATTGTCTTTCAATCTCCCCTGCAAAGCCGCCAGGAAGGTGTCTCGAATAACGCTCCCAATGTTGCACGGCCAGAAAGGGATGTCAACGCCAGCAGTTTGCGCGTCAGGTTGGATGATTCGCGAGCGTGTCTGGCGCATCCGCGCAGCGTCAACCATTTGCTCACTTGCGTATGTCTCCTGCCGGCTCGGGACTGGGAACGAGCCTGGGGAAGCCAACGGCCAGCCCGTGCAGTACCGGCTGACCATTTGAGGTTGGAGCAGCACGTGTACCTAATTTTTCAGAGCCTGATTGCCAACAAAAGGATAATGGACTTTCCTTTCGTTACGGAAAAATTAACGAAAGGATACCGTGCCAGGCTCCGATCCCTCCGTCCGAGAAGGTCGCTACGTCCTTAAGCGGTTTCAGGGTAAGAGTGTTCGAACATTCGTGCCTCCGCCATTGCCGCCCGACCCTCCGGTCGATCTCTCGCGCTTCCAAAATCTACTGGAACAAGCCAATCAAGCCATTGGCGGGCTCGATGGCATGGCATCGCTTCTGCCAGACCTTTCGCTGCTCCTCTAACACTGCTTAATCCCGATCACATAAAGTTGACATGCCTCAAAAAAACGGGCTGTGACCTGAATGGGCAGTTACGGGACACTGCAAGGAGCACCAGCCAAGCGCGCCGGAATGATTTGCTATGGCTGATACTTCCACAGGTCGTTGAGGGCGCCATTGCCATCAAATCCGCCGAACAGCCAAAGATTCCCGCTGCTATCCGTCCAACTCACGGAACCGTACCGAGCGCCGGGAGTGTTGCCGGCAGAGGGCACGCCCAGGGTGCCGTATACGCCGCTTACATCCCCAATATTGCTTCCGCCTGCCCAGGTCCAGGTCTCCGCGGAAGGGCTGAACTCCCAGAGGTCGTTGAAGTTTTCTGAACCGGCGGTGGGAAAAGCGTCGCCGAAACCGGGGTTGGGCAAAGCGCCGCCGAATAGCCAGAGCCCCCCACTGCTATCCGTCCAACTCACCGAACCGAACCGTGACCCGGGCATGTTACTGGTAGATGCCGCGCCCAGGGTGCCGTATACGCCGCTAGCGTTCACGGTATTGCTCCCGCTAACCCAAGCCCAGGTCCTGGCGGTAGGACTAAACTCCCAGAGGTCGTTGTGGGGCCCGCGTTCCGTACCGGAAACGGTATCCACGCCGCCAAACAGCCAGAGATTCCCGCTGCTATCTAACCAACTTACGGAACTGTCCCGTGCTCCCGGCACGTTGCTGGTAGATGGCACGCCCAGGGTGCCGTACACACCGCTTGCACCCATAGTATTGCTTCCGCTTACCCAGGTCCAAGTCTTGGCGGTGGGATTAAACACCCAGAGGTCATTGAGGTCTCCAAAGCCAATTCCCGTGGAATCGCCACCGATTCCACCGAAGAGCCAGAGATTCCCGCTGCTATCCGTCCAACTCACCGAATCGAACCGTGCTCCGGGCATGTTGCTGGCAGATGGCACGCCCAAGGTGCCGTATGCACCGTTTGTACCCGTAGGACTTACGCAGGTCCACGTCTTCGCGGTGGGGCTATACTCCCAGAGGTCGTTGAGGAATTCGATAAAAAGTTGGTTGCCATAAAGTTCGGGGCTGTAATAGTCAAAAGCTCCGCCGAACAGCCAGAGGTTCCCGCTACTATCCGTCCAAGTCACCGAACCGTACCGTGCTCCAGGCGTGTTGCCGGTAGAAGGCACGCCCAGCGTGCCGTATACGCTAGGTGCACCATAAGTATTACTTCCGCTTACCCAGGTCCAGGTCTTCGCAGTGGGGTTAAA
>CAZUCM010000161.1:0-7216 GCA_964619235.1 uncultured Terriglobales bacterium | reverse complement strand
CGCTCAACCCGGTAATTATGGAAGGATCGGCGGCGACCACGGCTATCCCCAGCTGGCCCATTTCATCCTTATAGTCATGCATGGTCTCCCAGGTGCGCAGGATACCGCGTTCCGGGGAAAACACCTTGACCGAGGTCGGCTTCTTGCGGATGCCGCTGGCGTGGATCAATTCGCCGGAACCGCCTTCCACCTTATATTGACTTTCAAAGCGATCCATATTCTGCCCCGCATCCAGGCTGATTCTTTTTACCTCCGACACCCGGACCCCGGCGGCGTCCCAGGTATCGTAGGCAAGCTCGAACATGACGCGAATGGGACCGTTGGCCAGGGTCCGCGACACGCGAAAATTCGCCGACGGATAAAGCTTCCCATTGGCCCACAGCCCGGTTCCGCCGCAGCCGCGGCTGGCTCCGGCCTGATAAAAATCTCCGCCCTCGCCGTGATCATGGTGGTAATCGCCGACCATATACCAGTTGTTGACCACCAGCCGCCGCACCCGCTTGGTCCAGACATCGATAGAACTGCTGACCAGCGGTTCCTGCGGCCAGGTCTCCAGCGCCTTGCCATAGGCACGATGCGCGATGCGATCGTTCTCCCAGGCGAAGTCGTCTTCGCGCTCCTGTACAAAACGTCCGTACGCCTTGAAATCCTCCGGCGTCAGCACCGGTCGGTCACCCACCGTGAGTTGCAGCTTGCGGGTTTCGTTGGGACCGATATCGATTTGAAAAATCAATAACTCGAATTTCCCATCGCCGTTGGTATCCACCGCCTGCACCAGCAGGTCGTGATCGGATCCGGCTGCGCGCACATGCACGCGCCGGACATCGGCGACGCCGAGCAGCCGCTGTAAATCCGCCGCCTGAAGTTCCACGGTCTCCGAGGTTCGTGCCAGGGCAAGCGTGTTGTGCACGGTTACGGTAACTCCGGCGGGAGCATCCGCCGCCAAAGCAGCGGCCGCAAAGCAGACGGCCGCAATGAAAAGCGAGAGTCGCAATAATCTGGTCATGAACACTTCCCTCTTTCGGGCTTGAAAGGGCGAGGCTATTTCGCTATCCGGTTTCCCTATTTTGTCCGCGGCCGGTAATGAAAGGTGTTCAATTTGCGGTCGACGTCGAAGGATCGCAGCATTGTAATCACCTCGGAACCGGCCATCAGCACCGGCCCGTAGCCTTGCATGGCACGCGTGTCGGTGGGCCGGTTGTAATAGTACACCGCATCGTAGGCGGCGGTAGTACCCACGCAAATACCTTCCACGGCTCCATCCTGGCGGACCCGCTGGGCCACCGCCTGCCAGCCGGCTTGGGCGACCGGCCCATACACCGGGCTGATCCAGCCGCGATTCACGCCTCGCGCAATGGCGAATACGAACATGGCGGAGGCCGAGGTCTCTTCGTAACTATCGGATTTATCCAGCAACTGATGCCACATGCCGTCGCCGCTTTGCACCGCACCCAACCCTTGTACGGTCCGCTGAAAAAGCGCCAGAAGCCGGGGACGATCGGGGTGATCTTCCGGCATCACGCTCAGCAATTCGGCCAGCGACATTACGGCCCAGCCGGTGGCCCGTCCCCAATAGAACTTGGGATCCGGTGTGACATTTTGAAACCAGGTATGGTCCCACAAGCCGGTGGCGGGATTGAAGAGCCGGTCCGACATCTGCAGCAACTGCTTCGCCGCGTCGTCAAAGTAGCGGCGCTCCCCGGTCAGCCGGCCCATCTGCGCGAGAAACGGAACGCTCATATAAAGATCGTCCGCCCATAAAGAAACCGGCTGCGGACGCGGACGCGCCAGTGTGCCATCGGACATGCGCATCTGCTTATGGGTGATGAACTCCGCCACCGTATCGATGGTGGCCCGGAAGCGCGGATCGCTCTGTTTTGCGTAGGCTTTGATCAGCGCCGCGCCGATGGCGCCACAGTCGTCGAGTTCGTGTATATCCACCAGCCGGCGATATCCCGCCGGCTGCGGCCCAAACTCCCGGGCCTGCCGCCGGAAGTAGTCCAGATGGTCAAACATGAAATCGAAATTCTTGAGCGCATAATCCTGGTAGCGTGGATCGCCCGTGGCGTCGGAGGCCTGCAGCATGCCGGCCAGCGCCACCCCGTTGGAATACGTCCAATCGATAAACTCGCCATTACGAAGGTCGATTCCCGCCGTCTTCACCGGGTGGGACAAGTCGGTAATCGGCTGATACGTTTCGGTATCCACAATGTCGTAGGAAGTCGAGCGGACGAAATAACCCAGCACGCGATCCAGCGTGCCCTTGATGCCGGCCTCCGTGGGCAGCGTGTAATCCACGCCGGGAGCGATGGAAGGCTGGGTAAAACTGGGATCGCTGCGGCCGGCCGGTATTGCGCCTGGCGCCTGTTGTGCAACCATTTCACCGCAGAAAACGCAGAGGACGCAAAGAAAGATTTGCAATTTGCGCTTTGTGATTTGTGATTTCAGTTCCAATGCCGTTATCACCGTCCTCTTTCCAACGTAGCAAGCCCCAGGCTAAAAGCTCCAAGCCTGACACGGCAGTGTTCAGCTTGGTGCTTATCGCCCGGGGCTTTTTCGATGCAATACCTCAATTACGAAATGTTCCTCTATGCCTATCGCGCGGCGGCGGAGAGCTTCTCCGCCAGGAAGATCGGCTTAACGTGGCGATCGAACAGATTTCCCGTCACGTTGCGGGCGATCGGCCCCTCGCAGGCGACCAGCATGTCCAGATAGCGCGGCCCCAGTTTGGCGGCCACTTTGTAGCCGACATGGATCAGTTGCCGCAAGCTGGGATTGTATTCGGGACACTTCTGATCGTGACGCAGAGCATTCACGAACTGTTGCGAGGTCCAAGCGTTGACCGTTGCCGGAGCGGGCAATTTGGCGACATCGATATCGATGACCGTCGCGTAAGGCGCACACAGCTCCTCGCGATGATCGAAGGCATTGGAATAGATTTCCTTGGCCATCGCCAGGCCGTTGCCGCCGGCCTCGGCCAGGCCGATGACCTCTTCCAGCCAGGTGGTGCCCGCGGTCTTCACGTGCACGCCAACTCCGAAATCGCGGAGCGCGCGGCTGATCGCCGGATAGATGGAAAACTTGTCGCTGCCCGAGTGAATGCTCAGCTTCAATTCGGCGGGCAGATGATAGACCTCGATCGCGTGGGCGATGACGGCTACGTCACTGCGAAATTCCAGCTCGAACTGTTTCAGATCGCCGACATAATCCACGCCCTTGTTAAAGCGGCCGGTAAACTTGGGAGCCACCGTCTGCACCGGAATCTTCTCGTCGGCCAGCGCCGCCAGGATGACCAGCAATTCCGCCGGAGTTTGCGGGGAATCGGTTTCATCCATCGAGACTTCCGTAATAAAGTTGCCTTCGCCCTTGGTCTTCAGGATGTGGCGGTAAATACGGCCGGCTTCCTGGGCGGCGAAAAGATACTTGTGGGCGATCCGGGTCAACTCGGGAGCGGAAATCTCGATAGCGGCGTCAATCCCCTTGAGCTGGACCTTCTTCAGCAGTTCGGGGTGGCGCGCCAGGAATTGCTGAACGTCGGCTTCCGGCGCCGGCCGGCCGATTTCTTCCGCCACATCCAGCGTATAAAAATCGCTGGCGGCCAGAAAGCCATCCACATTCTTCAAATTGATGTGGTCGGCATCGACGTGAAACGGCTTTGTCCAACCCAACTCGCGCACTGCCGCCTCGGCGGCGGCACGCACATTAGCAGGGCCGGAGCCCACAATGCCGTGCTCGCGATTTGACTTGTTCCATACCGGAATAATTTCAATGCCCTGCTCTGCGGCGAGCAGGCAGGCGCGCAATTGAGCCTTTGCTTGGTGGGCGAAACGGTCGCCAACTCCAAAAGAATACTTCGAAAGCTTCACGGATTTCTCCTCCCAGGGTCTTTCAATCATATTAGCCGCCGGAGCGCATTAGCAATAGCCCTGAGGAAATCCGCCTGACCTTCCCCACGCCAGTTGCGATGTACCGCCGCCAAAAACGATGGTTTCGTGTTTTTGCCGGGCTGTCAACCGGGCGGGAGCAAGACCGCGCCCAAGGCGGGAAATTCCAGGCTGGGCTTCCCGCACAGCCCGGTTGCGCAAAATGCGGCTGCGGCAGAGTTCTTAAGAAACCTTAATCCCCAGAGCTAAAGGTCTCGCGCCAGCCGCCGACTGAGTAACTTGTAAGGTTTTTCGGCGCGCCGGACGATGGCATGCAATGGCCCGTCCTCCGGACGATTTTCTGCAAGGTGCGCCGCAACCAGGAGTAGACGTCGAATGAAGGTATCCGCACGCAAGTTCGCACTTATCATACTTATCTTCCTTATCTTCCTGCTCACCCTGACGGGATGGGGACAAAGCACCGCCGAATTGCGCGGCAAGGTGGTCGATGAAAGCGCCCATCCGGTGGTGAGCGCATTCGTCATGGTCATCGGCCAGGGCACGGCATTCATGCGCGGCGCCACCACGGACGACCAGGGCGATTTCAACATTACGGCCCTTCCGGTCGGCAACTATACCGTGCAGGTAAAGGCCGATGGGTTTCATGCTTTTGAATCCGACACAATTCGCGCCAGCATCGGACAGGTGGTATCGCTCCAGGTAGTGCTGGGTGTCACCGAGTCCTCTTCGCACTCCACCGCCGCCGATCAGGCCGGCATGGTGGAGACCTCCAACCCGCAGATTGGCGTGGTGATGGATGCGCAGCAGGTTACGGAGCTGCCGCTGAAGGCTCGCGATACATATCAATTGCTTCAGCTTCAGCCTGGAGTCCAGAGCACTCTCGGCGCCGATCTGTTCTTCGGCGGCAACCTGCCGGGAGTCGTCTCCGTCAATGGCGGCCGCCCGCGCTCCAACAGCTATAACGTGAACGGGGGATATGCGGCCGACCAGATGGTCAACTTTCCATCCATTCAGCCATCCCCGGACTCGATTTCGGAGTTTCGCATTCTCTCCCACAACTACGATGCCGACAGCGGCCACAACTCCGGCTCGGTTCTCAACGTGATCACCCGCTCGGGGAACAACTCGTTTCACGGCTCGGCCTTCGAGTTTTTGCGCAACAACCTGGTGAATTCGAAGGGCTACTTTGACGAGTCCACTCCCGACTTCAAGCAGAACGATTTTGGCGGGACGTTTGGCGGTCCGATACAACACGACAAGACGTTCTTCTTCGCCTCGTATGAAGGCCAAAGGGTGCGGCAGGGAATCACCTCGGACGCGGTGCCGGTGCCCACCTCCGCCGAACGCGACGGTGATTTTTCCGGCGGCGCAACCTTCGCCGGCACCTTGCAGAATCAGGCGGTAGCCAACGCGCTGAACAATCGCAAGGGTTGCGCGGCAGCCGTGGCCCAACAGGGCGGAGCACCCATCGCCGCCGGCGCCGCTTATGCCTCGATTTTCCCCGGCAATATCATTCCGCAACAGTGTTTCGATCCCACCGCGGCCAGCCTGCTGCAAGCCTATGTTCCAGGATCTGCGGATGGCGTCGGCGTGTTTGAAGGCGCTCCCATAGCCAAGGTCCGCAAAGACCAGGTGACCTTCCGGCTGGACCACTCGTTTACCAACCAGCAGCAGCTGAGCGCTTACTACTATGGCGCCGACGGATACGATCAGGAGCCCTTCTCCACCTTTCAGGGCGCGGGAGCCAATGTGCCGGGCTTCGGCAGCATGACCCGCGAACGTTTTCAGCAGCTCAATCTGTCTCACTCCTGGACGATCGATGCGAAGACCACCAATGAATTGCGCTTCGTGTACTACCGCCAGGGCCAGGGCGCACTGGAGGCGCCGCAGAATACCCAACTGGTGCAGGACTCCTGTCCCGGCCTTTCCCCGGCCTTGTGTTTTGCCGATCCATCCTATCCCGGTCTGGGAATCAGTCCCGGCCTTGGCTCCGGCAAGGAAGGATTGCCTTTGATCAGCTTGGCCGGTGGCTTTGCCATCGGGAATAATCCCCAGGGAGATTTCTCGCAAAGAGGCAACGTATATCAGGGAATCGAAAGCTACACCCGGATCGTTGGCCGGCACACCTTGAAGTTCGGGACCGACGTGCGCGATGAGCGCCTTCTGCAATGGTATTTCTATAACATCAATGGCCAGTTCCAGTTCAACGGCGGCGGGCCCAACGACGTTGGCTACAGCGACCTGGTACCCAACTATCTACTGGGTCTGCCCGATGTGTATACGCAGGGCTCAGCCAACGCCGAGGATGTGCGGACCACGCAGCTGGACTTTTTCGGACAGGATGCCTGGAAGTTGAAGTCCAACGTCATGTTCACCTATGGGCTACGCTGGGAGTGGAATACGCCGCAAGCGGATGAAGGCGGCCGCACTCAGGAATTCCGCCCCGGCCAGTCCAGTACCGTCTATCCGTGTCAACTATCTTCCTCCGATCCCCTGGTGAGCAGCTTCGGAAGCAATGATTGCTCGCCGACCGGAGCGGCCAATGCGGTTTCCCCCGTGGGTCTGGTGTTTCCCGGAGACGCGGGAATCTCCAAGGGACTCACCAACAGTTACGACCGCTCCTTCGCGCCCCGCTTCGGTCTGGCCTGGTCCCCGGAGTGGACCAGCGGCTTGCTGGCTAAACTCTCCGGCGGTCCCGGCAAATCCAGCGTGCGGCTGGGCTGGGGGATGTTCTACGACAGCAACGAACAGCTCATTCTGGGAAGCTTCACCTCCCAGCCTCCGTTTGGACAAAGCTCGACGCTGCAAAACGTATTCCTGAATACTCCCTATCTCAGCCAGGACGGCACCGCCAACCCGACCGCCGCCGGTGGAGTTTTGGATCCAGCTCGCGGAACGCCGGTGGATTTCGCCATGTTCCGGCCCATCCTGTTGTATGGCGACTTTCCGCCCACTCTGCGCACCCAATACAGCGACCATTATCACTTGACGCTGCAGCGCGAACTGGCGAAGGATACCCTGCTGCAAGTGGGCTACGTCGGCAGCCAGGGACACCGCCTGCTGGCCACCGAGGACCAGAACCCCGGCAATGCCCAGACCTGTCTCGATCTCAACCAGATACCGGGAATGTCCTGCGGACCGGGCGGCGAGGACGCATCCTATGTGATTCCCGCGGGAAGCATTCCGGCTGGAGTCACGCTCCATCTGCCTTACGGCTCGGTCCCCACGGTCACCGGTCCCAATGCGAATCCCATCACCCTGGTGGGGTTGCGGAGATATTCCGCCCCGCTCTGCGAGCCGACGACGGGAGTTGGTTGTCCGCCGGATGGAAC
>CAZUCM010000160.1:0-7226 GCA_964619235.1 uncultured Terriglobales bacterium | reverse complement strand
CCGCGTGGGACTGATGCTCAATGTGCGGCAAAAGCAACTGGCGCAGGTTCTGGCCGAGTTGCCCGCGCTGCAACGGCCGACCGTCTCCTCGCTGGCCGATGACGAGTGGGTGGCGGTCAATACCATCATCGAAGAACGGACGGCGCGCGATATCATTCCGCGGTTGAAGGCGGCGGGGGCGTCTGGCATTGTCGAGTATCCCTTGAATAAGGTGGTGCTGTAATGCGAGTTGTCGCGGGAGATGCGGCGCGAGCCGAGGTCGCAAGGCTGGCTGCTCGCGGGGCGGTGGATCTGGCTACGGTGGAACCTAAGGTGGCGGCCATCGTCAACGGGGTTCGCCGCGAGCAGGATGCGGCCTTGCGCCGCTATGCCGAACAGTACGACGGCCTGGCCGCCGGCCAGCCCATCCGTGTCTCTCCCGAAGAGATTCACGCAGCCTGGGATGCCGTTCCGGATGACTTCCGTCAGGCTCTTCAGGCTGCGGCCACCAACATCCGCCGCTATTGCGAATGGCAGAAGCCTAAGCCCTGGATTCATGCCGCACAGGCCGGTCTGCGCGTGGGACAGATCGTATGTCCATTGGACGCCGTGGGTTGTTATGTCCCCGGCGGCCGTTATCCCCTGCCCTCAACCCTGCTGATGACGGTAATCCCCGCGCAGGTGGTGGGCGTAAACCGCATCGTGGCAGTTTCGCCGCATCCCGCACCGCAGACCTTGGCGGCCGCGGCTCTGCTGGGAATCGAAGAGTTCTACCGCATCGGCGGCGCGCAGGCGATCGCCGCCCTGGCCTATGGCACGGAAACCGTCGCCCGCGTCGACAAGATTGTCGGTCCCGGCAACCTTTACGTGACTGCCGCCAAGAAGATGGTGGCCTTCGATTGCGCCATCGATTTTCTTGCCGGCCCAACCGAGGTGGTGCTGGTCAGCCATCGCGGCGATGCCGGCTTCCTGGCTTCTGACCTGGTGGCACAGGCGGAACACGATCCCGACGCTACCTCCATCTTCATTACCACTTCGCAGTCCCTGGCCGAGGCGGTGGTGCGCGAAGCGGCGCGCCTCAGCGAAGGCAACCCCACCGCCGAGCGTTCGCTGGCGGATAACGGCATCGTCCTGGTGGCGGCCAGCCGGGAAGAGGCCATGGAGTTCGCCAACACTATTGCCGCCGAACACCTCACCGTTCCCCGGGAAGACTTGCAGTCGGTGCGCAAAGCCGGGGCGGTATTTGTAGGCGATTATTCGCCGCAGGCCATGGGAGATTACGCTTCCGGGCCGAATCACGTGCTGCCCACCGGCGCCGTGGCGCGTCATCGCGGCGGTCTGGGCGTCTTCGATTACGTCAAGATCATCAGCGTGCAGGAGAGCACAGGCCCGGGCTTGCAGAAACTGGCTGCTACCATCACCACCCTGGCCGAAGCAGAGGGACTGCGCGCGCACGCCGAGTCGGTGCGTATCCGCTGCGCAAAATTATCGCGAAAGGGCAGGTCCACGGAAAGCGATGCTTAGGCCCCGCAAAGCCGTATTGAAAGTGAAGGAGTATCACCCGCCCCTGGGTGGACGCCAGGGTCTGCGTCTGGACTTCAACGAGAATACCGCCGGCTGTTCGCCCCGCGTGCTGGCCAGGTTGGGCGCACTCGGACTGGAAACGCTGGCCAAATATCCGGAACGCGAATCGGTCGAGCGGGCAGTGGCTGGGTTTTTGCGCCTGGCTCCCGCGCAGGTGTTGCTCACCAACGGCGTGGATGAGGCCATTCACCTGCTTTGCCAGACGTACATCGAACCGGGCGACGAGCTGCTTATCCCTGTGCCTACATATTCCATGTACGAGATCTATGCGGCCGCCGCCGGCGCGGAGATTGTCGGCGTGCCCGCCGGCGAGGACTTCCGCTTTCCCGCCGAAGCGCTGCTCCGGCAGATTACGCCGCGCACCCGGCTGATTGCCGTGGCCACTCCCAATAATCCCACCGGCTCGGTGGCCGGCGAATCGGTTCTGTTAAAGCTCGCCGAGGCGGCGCCGGATGCCGCCCTGCTGGTGGATGAGGCTTATTTTGAGTTCCATCAGAAGACCGTGATGCCGCGCATCGGCAGCATTCCCAACCTGTTCGTGGCCCGCACCTTCTCCAAGGCATTTGGCTTGGCAGGCTTGCGCGCGGGCGTCTTGGCGGGCTGCGCGGAACAGATGAACCTGGTGCGGCGCGTGGGCTCGCCTTACAGCGTGAACGCCGTGGCGTTGGCCTGCGTGCAGGAGGCGATTGCCGACACCGCCCACATCGACGGCTACGTCACCCAGGTGCGGCGCGGACGGGAGCGTGTGCAGTCGGTCTTGCGCGAGCTGGGCATCAAGTTCTGGCCCAGCGAAGCCAACTTCGTGCTTTTTTTGATCGGCGAACAACGCCTGGCATTTGTCGAGGCCATGCGCCGCCGCGGCATCCTGGTACGCGATCGCAACAGCGATCCCGGTTGCGCCGGCTGCGTCCGCATCACCATCGGTACGGATGCACAAACCGATGTGGCCATAGCGGCATTGCGCGAAGTAATTGGAGAGCTTTCCGGGGCTAATGCCCCGCTGGTGGTTACGCGAACTTCGCTGGGCTGAAGCCCGGCGCTTCCACCGCGAGCGGGCGAGAAGCGGTGCAACCTGAAACGTGAAACGGACTTATGAGAACGGCAACCATTAATCGCAAGACGAATGAAACCGATATCCGGTTGAAGCTGAACCTGGATGGCCGGGGAAATTATCAGGTCACCACCGGCATTGGCTTTTTCGATCATATGCTGGAGCTGTTCACCCGGCATGGCGCATTCGATTTGACGCTTGCCTGCAAAGGCGATCTGCACGTCGATCAGCACCACACGGTGGAAGATATCGGCATCGCGCTGGGCGAGGCCTTCGACCGCGCCCTGGGTGACAAGAAGGGACTGTGGCGGGCCGGCTATTTCGTAATGACCATGGACGAGACGCTGGGCGTGGTGGCCGTCGATTTTGGCGGGCGCGCCGCCACCGTCGTTGACACCAAGGTCCGCGCGCGCCTGGTCGGCGACCTCGAGGCCGGCCTGGTATTCGACTTTTTCGACGGCTTCGCGCGCGGTGCGCGCGCCAATGTCCACGCCAAGGTGCTCTATGGCCGAAGCAATCACCATAAGATTGAAGCGTTATTTAAAGCGTTTGGGCGTGCTCTGCGGGTGGCTTGCACGCGCGACCGGCGGCTCGCCAGCATGCTGCCGAGCACAAAGGGGTTGCTGTGATCAGTATTGTCAACTATCAGGCCTCGAACCTGCGTTCGGTTAAGAAGGCTCTGGATTTTCTCGAATTTGAATCCGAGATCACCATGGATCCGGAGGCCGTGCGCAAGGCGGATAAAGTGCTGCTGCCCGGAGTGGGACACTTTGCCGCCACCGCGCGCCTGGAAAGCACCGGACTGCGCGAGGCGATTCGCGAAGCCATCAATCGCGGAGTGCCCTTTCTGGGCATCTGCGTAGGCATGCAGTGGATCTTCGAGACCAGCGAAGAAGCGCCGCAGACGCCCGGCTTGGCTTTGTTTCCCGGCGCATGCTGCCGCTTTCCCTCCGGCGTCAAAGTGCCGCATGTGGGATGGAACTCGCTGGAAATTGCCACCCCCTCGCGGTTGCTGGGCGATATCGAGAGCGGATCGTACGTGTATTTCACCCACTCCTACCGCGCTCCGGTGGTGGAGGGCACGGTGGCGTCCACCGAGTACGGCGGTCCTTTCAGCGCCGCCGTGGAACGGGAAAACGTCTTCGGCGTGCAATTCCATCCCGAAAAATCGGGCGAAACCGGATTGAGAATCTTGAATACCTTTGGAGAAATGAAATGCTGACACGACGGATCATCGCTTGTCTTGACGTGGACGGCGGACGCGTCGTGAAGGGCACCAAGTTCGTGAACCTGCGCGATGCCGGCGATCCGGCGGAACTGGCGCGCGCCCATGCCGAGGGCGGCGCCGACGAAGTGGTTTTCCTCGATATCACCGCCACCCACGAAAAGCGCGGCACCCTGATCGAAACCGTGCGGCGCACCGCGCGCGAGCTTTTTGTCCCCCTCACCGTAGGCGGCGGAATTGCCTCATTGGCGGACGCCGCCGCCGTATACGAGGCCGGCTGCGATAAGGTCAGCATCAACTCGGCCGCCGTCAAGAATCCCGCGCTCATCACTGAGATCGGCGAGCGCTTCGGATCCCAGGCGGTGGTGGTGGCAATCGACGCCAAGCGCATGGACGAGCCGGTGGAAGGCGAGAATTGGCGCGTATACGTGGGTGGCGGAAGAGTCCCCACCGAACGCTGCGTTCTGGCCTGGGCCCGGGAGGCCGAACAACGTGGCGCCGGCGAAATCCTGCTCACCTCAATGGACCGCGACGGCACCGGCATCGGCTTTGACTGCGAGTTGACCGCCGCCGTCGCCCAGGCGGTCTCCATTCCGGTGATTGCCAGCGGCGGCGCCGGCAATGTTCAGCACTTTGTCGATGTCTTCCAGGACGGCAAGGCCGATGCCGCGCTGGCCGCTTCGATCTTCCATTTCGGAATCCACGACATCCGTGAATTGAAACAGCGGCTCGCCGAGGCCGGCATTCCCATGAGGATCCCATGCTGATTCCTTCAATCGACCTGATGGGCGGAAAAGTCGTGCAACTCGTGCAGGGCAGCAAGAAGGCCCTGGAATATGACAGCTTCGAGCCTTGGGTGGAGCGCTTCGCCAAATATCCACTGGTGCAGCTGATCGACCTGGACGCCGCCATGCGCCAGGGCGATAACCGCCAACTGGTGCGGCAGATCGCCTCCCGTTTGCCTTGTCAGGTGGGCGGCGGCATTCGCACCAGTCAAGACGCCCGCGAGTTGCTCGATTGCGGCGCGCGGACCGTAATCATCGGATCGGCGCTGGTGCGCCACGGACAGGCCAATATCGAATTTGCCCGGACACTTGCCCAGGAAATTGGCCTCGAAAAACTGGTTTTTGCCCTGGACTCCAAAGGCGGCAAGGTCACCGTCGCCGGCTGGAAGGAAGCCACTCCCATTACCGCTCTCGAGATGCTGCGCGCACTCGATCCGTATTGCGGCGGCTTTCTCTATACCCATGTCGACACCGAGGGAACCCTCACCGGCATTCCGCTCGATATTGTTAAGGAATTGCGCACCGCCGCCTCGCGCCGCTTCATCGCCGCCGGCGGCATCCGCAGCCGCGAAGAAGTCGATGCCCTCGACGCCCTAAAAGTGGACGCCGTCGTCGGCATGGCCATCTATACCGGCGCCATGGAAGCCTGATTCTTTCACCACCGCGGTGAATGATTTTCCTTCCACTTTCCCTGAATCTCTGCCTCCCTCCCTGCATCCAACCCTATAGGTATACAGCACCGTATTGGTACTGATTGGGCGAGAGCATCATGATTCGACTCAGCAAACTGACGGATTACGGCATTCTTCTGATGACGCAGATCGCGCGTCATCCCGAGCGCGCGGTGCATACGGCGCGCGATTTGGCGGCCGAAACACAGGTACCGCCGCCCACCGTCAGCAAGATCCTGAAGTTGCTTTCGACCGGCGGCCTGCTGGTTTCGCATCGCGGAATCAAGGGCGGCTACAGCCTGATGCGGATGCCGCAGGAAATTTCCATCGGACAGGTCATCACCGTGCTGGAAGGCCCCATCGGCGTAACCGAATGCGGCAGCATGCCGGGCTCCTGCGACATGGAGGCCTACTGCCCGATGTCGGCAAACTGGCGCATTATCAGCCGCGAACTGCGGCAATCGCTGGAGAACCTTACGCTGCCCGACCTGATTCATCCACTGCCCATGGTGGCCCGGCGCCATTCGCTGATATCGGCCACCGAATTGATTTCTGGGAGAGCTCAATAATGACGACACCGGCCAATACGATTGAAGAACTGGCGAATCGCGAATACAAGTGGGGCTTCATCACCGACATTCAGCAGGATGTTTTTCCCAAAGGGCTGAGTGAAGACGTGGTCCGCATGATCTCGGAACGCAAGCAGGAGCCCGAGTTCATGCTGGAGTGGCGGCTGAAAGCCTATCGGCACTGGGCCCGGCTGCTGGCCGCAGACGCCGAGCCCAAATGGGCCAACGTGAAGTTTCCGCCCATCGATTATCAGGACATTATCTATTTTGCCGCGCCCAAGTCTTCGGGCGAAAAGCCGAAGTCGCTGGAGGAGGTCGATCCGGAGATCCTGCGCACCTACGAAAAGCTGGGCATCCCGCTGGACGAACGCAAGATGCTGGCCGGCGTTGCCGTGGATGCGGTTTTCGACAGCGTTTCCGTGGCCACTACCTTCAAGGAAAAGCTGGCCGAAGCCGGCGTCATTTTCTGCTCGTTTTCCGAGGCGGCGCAAAAACATCCGGAACTGGTGCGGAAATACCTGGGCTCGGTAGTGCCCTACAGCGATAACTTCTATGCCGCGCTGAATGCCGCCGTTTTCAGTGACGGCTCTTTCGTCTTCGTGCCCAGGGGCGTGCGCTGCCCGATGGAACTCTCCACCTATTTCCGCATCAACGCCGCCGAAAGCGGGCAGTTTGAGCGTACGCTGATCGTCGCCGAAGAAGGCGCATCGGTCAGCTATCTGGAAGGCTGCACGGCGCCCATCCGCGACCGCAATCAGCTGCACGCGGCCGTCGTGGAACTGGTGGCGCTCGACGATGCGCAGATCAAGTACTCCACCGTACAGAACTGGTATCCCGGCGACCCGGTCACCGGCAAGGGCGGAATCTACAACTTCGTCACCAAGCGCGGGCTGTGCGCGGGCCGGAATTCCAAGATCTCCTGGACGCAGGTGGAGACCGGTTCGGCCATCACCTGGAAGTATCCGGGCTGCATTCTCAAGGGCGATCATTCCATCGGTGAATTTTATTCGGTGGCACTCACCAATCATTGGCAGCAGGCCGATACCGGCACCAAGATGATCCACTTGGGGAAGGACACCCGCTCGACGGTGGTTTCCAAGGGCATCAGCGCCGGGCAGGGGCAGAACACCTATCGTGGCCTCATCAAGATCGGCCAGGGTGCGCAGGGTGCGCGCAATTACACGCAATGCGATTCGTTGCTGATCGGCGAAAAATGCGGGGCGCACACCTTCCCCTACATCGAGGTCAAAAATTCCAGCGCGCGCATGGAACATGAAGCTTCCACCTCCAAGATCGGCGAAGACCAGCTGTTCTATCTCCGCCAACGCGGCCTCAGTGCCGAAGACGCGGTCAGCATGATCG
>CAZUCM010000159.1:4029-7255 GCA_964619235.1 uncultured Terriglobales bacterium | reverse complement strand
AATTGGTGATCGGGATCAGGAAAATTCAGTGATCGGATTGGAGAAAATTCCCCACCGGCTTCGAGCCGGATGTTGCTTTTCGAAAGAGACCAATGGTTTCATGTATAACCTCTGGCCCCTCTAAAACAACACCGAGCGCAACAACTATCGAGGAAGCGACCAGCCACCCAAAGTATGACTCCCTGCAATTTTGCAAATCGGTCCTAATCGCTTCATCCAGCGCTTGGATCAATTCGGGAGATAGATGGGATAAATACATAGATCAAGACTCAAAAACCCAGGACGAACGAAAGATCCTCGTATTCCTCTGATACCAGACTGCTCGCCATCGGGCACATTTCGTCTTTGCATTTACACAGCACGACCGAAAAGCCGGGGCAGACGGACTGGTAAATAACGTCTGACTTGTCCTCGAGGTTCTCCCGGCGTCCCCGGTTTTCCGGGCTCTATTTCTGCCATTCACTCACCCCGTGCGCCCACGGCTTTCGAAGTTACGAAATCTCGGCGACAACTGTGGGAACGCTGGGTTTCAATGTCCCCGATGACAACCGCAGGACACAGTGCCCATCGACCAACTGGTGTCCAATATACCTGTCGTCGGCGAAGCCGGACATTAGGAGACATTTTCCCAGAAAGATTTTCAACCCGTCTTCCGTAAGAAGCTTATAGCCGTAGTAATGGTAAGACCTACCTGACTCCAACAAGCAGCCGCGTCCCTGACGGAGATCACCGAGCAGGTGCGTGAGCATTTCCAGATTTCTCGCTGACGGAACACACAAGAAATCCATCATAGGGATGTGCGCTGCTCCCCCCCCTGTCAGAAGGACTCTGGACACTACCCCAATCAGTCTTCCTTTAGGCAAGTTATCAGCGATGGTGCGCAATTGTACCGCCGATATATCCTTTCGGGAAAGTCTAGTCAGGGTTCGCTCACCTCGATCTTGCTTAAGACCGTTCACGAGCGATTCAACATCTGCTGTTTCACCCTTGCGATTCAGATCGCGCCAGTTAGGTGCCTCCGAGTAGGTCACCAACGTCAGCGAGTCGAGAGCTGAATTCGACCGCACAACGTCCGCGACCACTTCGTAAGCGCTACGGCGGGACGCTTGGCGCTCCGTAATTGGCACAAACACCGGGGGCAGCTCACTCATTCAACGAACCCTCTGCGCCACCTTGGTCTTTCTCTGTAGCTTTCGGCTTGCTTGCAGGCGGTTGCGTCGGTCCAAAGAACACGTAGGCAATGTCTCTAAGCTTACCCATAGCATTATCTGCAAACAGCCCAGTGAGAAAACCTACGCTGTACGCAATAAGGGCTTCCTTCCCGCCTTCAGATTCGACTGGCACACCCTTTTGAATGCCAGAACGAAAAACGATGAAAATCGAAAACCCCATTACCCCGGAGACGATGGGGTTCAAAAAACGCCACCAAAGTTTGTCCCACTGCCACTCGCCGCTCCCTATCGTGCGGTAGAACCATTTCAACGAGTGGAGCAAACCGCCAATAATTCCGCCGATACCAGCCAGCATAACGCAAGACCACCATGCGACAGAAACACGCAAAAGCAAGAAGACTAATCCCACCAATGCCACCAACGCTGTGCTAAGCGCCCAACCTTCAAATCTTTGCTGTTTGGCCATCTTCTGATCGTACTTTGTCGCTGGATCAAATCTCAAGCCACTCGCCCTTTCGATCTTCGGAGGTGTGCCGTCTTCTTCGGAACTCATGTTGCCTCCACGCGAATCTAACAGAATAGCGCAATTCTAGACCCAAGTAGTCCGCCAATTCAAACCCCAGTCTTTGGCCCTCTCTTGCCACTTTTTGCCGCGATCGAACTGCACAATCCTGGCCAACGTTTCACTCGCGCTGCATTGCTAGGCCGCAAATTGCGTCGGCGGTTTCCGGGACTGCTAGCCGTCAGCGCCTTCCCCTGCTTCGAGCGCTATCGTGCGCTGATCCAAGTTCACTTCGATGTAAATACCTGCCTTATAGTACAGATCGATTGTGTTGTAGCGCAGAAGCCGATAAACCATGGCTTTAATCTGAAGGGATAAAATCGGATGCCCTGTTGGAATCAGATATATGCGCTTCCATCGTCCAGAGCGCAGTTTGTCTACAAGTCTGGAGAGAATTGCCTTGAGTTCGAGCAGCAGCGCTTCCTCGGTTGATGCATCCCAATCTCCGCGACTGGCCTCGTAAACCTCACCGCGAAGATAGGCTTCCGGTATCCTGTGGACACCAGCGTTCGCAACAATTGTGAGCACTTTCGCCTCAGATGCATCATCCTTCAGTAGGTTCTCTAATGCGGCCAAAACCTTTTCGGATTCTCTAGACTTCAATACATCGTCCAGCAGTCTGTGGAGGTCACTCGGCTTCACGCGATTGCTCCAGTAGACGCTTAATATCGTCTGCGAAGAATTTGAAAAGGGGCGTCTCGGCACGCACCTTAAATGATGGAACAGTAGCTCTGTCCGGACTATTGGTAAAGAAAGTGATCCAGACGCACTCATCCGTTTGAATAAAAGAATAGCGCAGTACCCGATCATGGAACAATATGCGGGCATGCTTCTTTTCGCCAGAATCGATCTGACTAAGCAAGCCAGTAATCTCTTCCGCGGACTCCTTCACCGCAGGCCTTCCAGTCTTTGAGTCCTGGAGATACCGAGCAGCAGCGCCGTCGGCACAAAGAATAGTTACCGTGGTCGGAAGCCCATGCTTACACCGTTCCGTCAATATATCGTAGAAATCCTTGAAAAACCTAGGTGAGTATTGACGCCCAATCGTGAGATGTGCGCATCGGGACCAGTGGTCACTGTCGTCCACTTGGCGTGAGTTCATGCTACACGTTTCCAAGCCGCTCTCGTGGAGAAGAGTGCTACCAACCACGGTGCCTGCAACTTCGCGCAACATCTCCTTTCTAAGACCAAGGTCGAACAGCCAGTGAAGCACGCCTACGACGAGGAGCAAGGCACCGGTCTCCGCAACGAGCCGGTCCACATCAATCTTTGCCCAGTTGAGGTGAAAGGTGTTCGACGCACTGATCAGAACGAAACCAGCTATCACGAGCACGAGAGTAATGATGACAGTGCGTTGTCTGGTTATCGGACCCAACATTTGCTCTTCCTTGCGCTAACAACATCATCCAGAAACATGCACGGCGAAACTAGGCCAAGGTACTTCCGGTCGTGGCCAGCCTATGACGAGCGCGTTGACGGCTAAACCAATCAG
>CAZUCM010000159.1:0-4019 GCA_964619235.1 uncultured Terriglobales bacterium | reverse complement strand
CAGCAACTCCCCGTTTGTAATCCTTCATTATGCTAAGCAATGTGCATCGAAACCGTAGGGCAAGCAATTACATCGGATTCCAGTCGACACTCTTACTCATCGTTGACACCGGAACCGATGGGCGCTACGAAATTCACGGCGAGGATACCACAATTAGGACAACGGGGAAATCCATAGCGGAGACGTTGCTCTCAAGATCCCAGAGAAGCCCAGGAAAAACCGAGATAATCCCGGTGAAAGCCGCCCATTGTAAAAGTCGGGTGATCTGTGTCCTGGGGTCCCTGCCTATCCTGATTCGACAGTAAGTCTCAGGCCCATCGCCCGGGTCACCGCCACCAGCGTAGACAAACGTGGATTGCCGCTGGCCGGCAGCGCCCGATAAAAGCTTTCGCGCTCGACTCCCTCCGCCTTGGCCACCTTGGCAATTCCGCCCCGGGCCTCGGCTACGCGGCCTAGCGCCACCAGCAGCACGCCCGGCTCGTCGTCATCATCATTCTCATTCTCCTTCGCCGCTTTCAGGTACGCGGCGGCGACGAAGAAGCTCCGAACTTCCCGGCAAGCCATTTGCGTCGATTGCTTCCTCCACCGCTAACGACTTCTTACACCGTGCCTAAAGAGGCTGCTGAAAAAATCGATTTCTGCGCGACTAGGGCCCTCAGACGCTAAAGCGGTCGGGGCAAACAGACGGCTTACGGCGCGGCTGAAGCCGCGCCCTTTCAAAGAAGCGGCTGTAGAGCGAATTTTTCCGAGGCCTGTGAAGCCCGGTGCTCCCACCCGTCTGCGCCCTGATTTCGAATCGAAAAATGTAGAAACTCCAGGCGCCGGTCCCGCCGAGCGGGGGACGGGTGACGAACTCCGCAACGTGGAACGGTCTTTTGCTGCCATTGGCTCGAAAGTTGAAACTCGAAACGGGAAACTGGTTTATCATTCCGACGACCATGGACATCATCAATCCAGCAGAAGCATGGCGGGAACTTGCCGAGCGCTACCGGCGGATGAGCGATGAGGAGATCCTGAACCTCGCCCGTCAAATCTCCGAGTTAACCGATTTTGCCCGACAGGCTCTGACCAGCGAGCTTTCTCATCGTGGCCTGAAGCCGCCGCCGGCGGAAGCGCCCGCCGCGCCGCGCCCGGAGCCGCCGCCCGATTCCCCGTATGCCGAGGACTGCGAGTTGGCCGATCTCTGCAAGGTGTGGAGCAGGGCCGATGCACAGCAGGTACAAACCCTGTTGGACCGGGCGGGAATTCCCTTTTATATGGGAGAAGAAAAGGCCGTCAGAGCCGACGCGGTGACCTCAAGCTTCCCCAATGGGGTTGCGGTACAGGTGATGTCCGTGGGCCTGCCATATGCCTATCGGGCTTTGCAGGAATACCAACCGGCGGACGAGCCGGTCCATGGAGCGGAAGACGAGTGCTGCAGTTGCGAGGAACACTGCCCGAAGTGCCATTCCACGGAGGTGATCTTCCAGGAATTGCTGCCGGGGGCGCCCTCCGCCAAAGATTCTTCTCCCAAATTCCAATGGCTCTGCGACGAGTGCGGGCATCAATGGGAAGATGACGGGATTGTGCAGGACTGATTTTTCCCCCGGTCATAGCCCAGCTGTTCAAGGGACGGCGGGAGCCCCAGCCGGAAGGAAGTGCGCAGGAACGTGAATCCGGCTTCCAGAAGCTTCGCAGCAAAGGCGGCGGTTCATGCCTTGCGGAAGATCTCTCCCGCCAGATCGGATTTCGTGATCCACAGGCCCAGGGCGACGGCTGCGGCCCAGGTGACGGAGACCAGGCCCAGGGATTCCACGTCGGCCAGGCGGCTGCCGGTGAGCGGCACCGTCCCGGCCACCATATAGCCCAACGCACCCGCGAAGGCGGCGATGCCCAGGGTTTTCAGCAAGTCCTTCCAGGCAGTGGCTCCCGCCGGCGCCAGGCGATTGCGGTGCAGCAGAACCGCCAGTACCACCGTATGAGCCGCAA
This sequence comes from uncultured Terriglobales bacterium, assembly GCA_964619235.1. Taxonomy (GTDB): domain Bacteria; phylum Acidobacteriota; class Terriglobia; order Terriglobales; family Acidobacteriaceae; genus CAZUCM01. Next base: position 2,051 of record CAZUCM010000159.1, on the reverse strand, counting down.
TGCCGATATCCGAGGCAATGGCCAAACCCACCACGTTGAAGTGATGGAAAAGCATCCGGTAGACGGGCAACGAGGCAATGGTAATCAGCGTACCCGCCACCATGGGCGTCCAGGTATCGCTGGCGGCATAGAAGGCGCGGGCGTACAGGCCCTGTGCCGCCCAGAAGGCCAGCGAAACGGAAAACCAGAAAAAAAGCGTAGCCGTCTCGCGGGAATCCAGAAAATTGAAGCGGCCGCGCCGCATCGCCAGATCGACGATCGGCAACGAGGCCGCCATCATCCACGCCGTCACCAAAAAAGAAACGGCAGAGACGCGGTGGATGGCCTGGCTCACGGTGGCACGAAACTCGTCCATACGCTTTTCGCCAAAGAGGCGGGCAAAAAACGGCAGCGAGGCCTGGCCGGTGGCCTGCCCCAGCACCGCGATGGGCACGGCGAACAGGCGCTTGGCGTAATTCAGCCGGGTAATGTCTCCGGCGCCGGTGGAGGCGAAATAGCGCTTGATCGAGTCGTCGGCGGCGACCAGCGAGACTCCCAGCATCAGCGGAATCGACAGCCATAGCCATTCCCGGAAGCCGGGATGGGAGAAGCGGAAAGAAGGCCGGTAGCCGATGCCGGTGCGGCGGGCGCCGATGGCGTTGATGAGAAACGGTCCCACAAAGGCCCCGGCCAGCGCTCCATAGACCAGCGAATCGATGCCGTAACGGCGTCCCAGCAGCACGCCGCCCAGGATGATGCCCAGGTTATAGATGAGTGGAGCAAGCGCCGGCACCAGGAACATGCGGCGGGAGAGCAGCACCGCCGAAACCACTCCGCCAATGACAAAGAAGATCTGACCGGGCAGCAGAATCCGGGTCATGTAGGCGCAGAGCCGAACCTGTCCGGGATTGAATCCCTTGAACAACAGGTGGGTGAATTGCGGGGTAAAGACCTCGCCCACCGCGATCATCACCAGCAGCAGCGCCGACATTACGGTAATCACGATGGAAAAGGTCCGGCGCGCCTCTTCCTCGCGGCCCTCGGAGGTGTAACGGGTAAAGATGGCGATAAAGGTGATCGACGCGGTGCCGCCGGCCAACAGGTAATTGACGTAGTCGGGCAAGGTAAAGGCGGCTACATAGGCGTCGGTGCGCGCTCCCGCGCCAAACGCCCAGGCGATGTAGGCCTCGCGCAAATAGCCGATGACGCGCGACAGGGCGACAGCGCCCACCAGCAACACCGTGGCCGAACGAGCCGAGTGTTGATGGGAGGGACGCAGGATTCGTATCGCCCGCGAAAACAGCGTCGGGGCTTGCATGTTGGCGGAATCAGTCACTGTTGGGATTCTAGTTGGAAAGAAGCGGGTTTCAAAGTTTCCAGGTTTCAAAGTCAGGAGGCTTGAAAGTCAGGAGCGCCAGAGCAGTTCAAGGTTCGGAAAATCCTCCAAACCACCCGGCTTTGAAACCGGTATGAAACTTTCGGAACCTTGCCACTTTGAAACTTTGAATCCTTGAAAGCTGCCTTGGTTCTATACTTCGGGTGATGAGGGGGTAACCCGATATGACGAGCAAGACGCTTTCGCTGGAGCAAGAGGCGAATCCCTGGGAATCGCAGGCTGCGCGTTTCGATCTGGCGGCCCGGAAGCTCAACCTGAACGAGGGCCTGTGGAAGCTGCTACGGTACCCCAACCGCGAAATCATCGTACACGTACCGGTCAGCATGGACGACGGACGGCTGGAGGTGTTCACCGGTTTTCGCGTGCAGCACAATATCGCCCGCGGACCGGGCAAAGGCGGAATCCGTTACGGCCCCGACGTCACCCTGGATGAAGTCCGCGCCCTGGCCAGCTGGATGACCTGGAAGTGCGCGGTGGTCAATATTCCGTTCGGCGGCGCCAAGGGCGGAATCATCTGCGATCCCAAGAACATGTCCCAGGGCGAATTGGAGCGCATGACCCGCCGTTATACATGCGAACTGATGGAATTCATCGGCCCGGAAAAGGACGTGCCCGCGCCCGACATGAACACCAACGAGCAGACCATGGCCTGGATCATGGATACCTACTCGATGCA
>CAZUCM010000158.1:0-7280 GCA_964619235.1 uncultured Terriglobales bacterium | reverse complement strand
TCTGGGCGATTTCCTTGGTCGCTTTTGTCGTGCGCTCGGCCAGCTTGCGGACCTCATCGGCGACCACCGCGAATCCACGGCCCTGTTCACCGGCGCGCGCCGCCTCAATGGCGGCATTGAGGGCGAGAAGATTGGTTTGGTCGGCGATTTCATCGATGACCGCGACGATTTTGCAGATCTGATCGGAATTCTTGCCCAGTTCTTCGATTCTCCCGGCCGTTGCCCGGACAGAATCGGCGATCGACCGCATGTTCGACAACGCTTCGTTGACGATCTTCCCGCCTTGCTCGGCGATGTTTACCGCCTTCTGTGCGGAACTCGCCGCTTTATTGGAATTGCCGGAGACCTCGGCCACGGAGGATGACATTTCCTGTACTGCCGTTGCCACTTGGCTGGTCTGGTTCTGCTGGCTGTCGGTGCCACGTGCCATTTCCGTGGCCGTGGCCGAAAGCTCCTCACTCGCGGTGGCCAGCAGGGCGGCGCTATCCGCCACCCGCTTAATGACCTGTTGTAACGTCTCCAGGAACAGATTGACCGAAGCGCTCAAATCGCCGATCTCGTCCTCCGAGTGGATGGGGAGACGCTCGGTGAGGTCGCCGGTGCCGGCGGCGACGCCCTCCGCCGTCTGTCGCAACCGGAGCGTTATGCCTGCCAGTCCGCTGGCAATCGAGCGGCTGAGTGACCACGCGGCGGCAATGCCCAGCGCCAGCGCAAAAATACCTATGGCGATGGTAAGGCCGCTGGCCATCCGGGCAGTGCTGCCGGCATCGTCGTTGGCCCGAAGTTGCTGCTGCCGGAACGCTTCGTCGAACATGCTCAAATACTCGCGGATTTGCGTCCGCAAGGCGGTAGCTCCGGTCGCATTGAGCGCGCGCGCTTCCTCCACCTGCTTGGCGCGCATCAGCTCGATTTCCCGTTGACCGATACGGTTGTATTGATCGTGCGTATCTTTCAACTGGGCAATGATCTGCCTGCTGGCCTCGGTTCGCAAGGAACCCGAAAGTTCCGTGATGTCGGAGTCGAAGTCCTTCCTTGCCTGCTGATACTCTCCGACATACCTTTCATCCCCTTTCAGCAGGAACGCGCGGCATGCGCTGACTTGCTGTTCCATGTCCAGGCGAAGGTCTTTGGCCAGGACATATCTTTGCGCGATCTTCATGAGCGAGTCATTCCCGGCAACCAGGTTGACGTTCGTGTTATAGCCGACGCAACTGACAATGACCATGAAGAGCAATATCAGTGCAAAACCGCCTTGGATTTTCTGTGCGAGGGTGAGCTTCATTGCCGTAATCTCCGAATTGAACTGGTGGCTGTTCGCCTGATGCATGCGCGGGTTTCCTTGCCCTGCGCCGGGTGCTCAATCAAGCGCAAGCGGACTGATGTCGCGCGCATATTGCGGGTCGACCAGTTCGTCCACCGTTGCCTTTACGTCGGTCGTGCTCTTTATGATCCCGGATTTCATGAGGACATCCCCGGCGCCCGCAATCGTCGTTTTATGCTTGTTTCCGATCACGGAGGGGCTGAGATCCGTGCGTTCCAGAACCTTGGCGGCTACCGTATCTGTCAGCTTCGCGTTCTGGGCGATCGTGCGTTGAAACTCGTCCGGGTTCTGCACCGCCCATAGTCTCGCCTTCTCGTACGCCATCAGCACTCGCCTGACGTATTGCGGGTATTGGGCGGCGAACTCCTCCCGGACGTCGAGCACGCCATAGGTGTTTATGCTCACATCGCGATGGAAGAGCTTGGAGCCGTGTTCCAGTTCCGATTGCGCCATCAGAGGATCGAGCCCGGCCCACGCGTCCACATCGCCTTTTTCCAGGGCGGCTTTTCCGGCCGCATGTGGCATGGGCAGCAGTTGAATGTCTTTGTCGCTCAACCCCGCTTCATCGAGGGAGCGCAGCAGAAAGACATGGGGATCGGTTCCCGGCGTTACCGCCACTTTCTTTCCTTTGAGCTCCTCGATCGTCGTGATGGAGCTGTCGCTACGCACCAGCAGCGCCGTCCACTCCGGACGGGAGAAAACGTATATGGCCTTAATGGGATTTCCATTGGCCCTGCCGATCAGCGCAGCTACGCCCGCGGTGGAGCCGAAATCCAGGCGTTTATCTTTGAGGGCATCCAGCGCCGTATTGCTTCCCATGCTTTGCGTCCACTCGACGGTAATCCCATCCTTGGCGAGATCGTCTTCGAGGAAGTGCTTATCCTTCAGTACCAGGCTGAGCGGGTTGTAGAAGGCAAAATCCAGCCGGATGACTTTTGGCGTGGAAGTGTGTTGGCTGCAGCCAATCATGCCGGCGGCGAGAATAATAACCAGCGCTGCTGTCGTCAATGTGGTGGAATTTCTGTTTGCGAGCATATGCTTCATGACCCTGACCTTCCGGGGGAGCTGGGAGTTGGCTTGCAGGTTGCAGGCGTAGTGCTTCATCTTTCCCCTAACCAAAGCGCGGCAAGCTGTGCCGATACGCCGAAATCAGTGAGTTTTTGTCATCCGCTTTCGGGGTCGCCTGTCAGGAATAACCTTCAAAACTGGGCGACATAATTTGCATCGGCCAGAACCCGAGAAAGGGTTAGTGTTTTAGGGTAATTTTTGCGCATTCCTGGTTTGTCCGGATCCGAAAACTTGGTTGATGAGAGCTGCCGGCCAATCCCAGGCTGTCTGCTTGGCCGCTTCTTGATATCCTGTTTGCATTGAGTCAATTGGAATGAATCTGCAACCCGGGACAAGCACCTTTCGCGCGCTTTTGCGGCTGGCCAGGCCGCATCGCAAGCGCTTTGTCCTGGTCGCCATGCTGGCCCTGCTGGGGACCGGCGCCGGCTTGCTGCAGCCGTTGATTTATCGAGTGGCGATCAACGATGTGGCTGGTTTGTTTGTGGACCGCCCCAGCAATTTCAGTCCCTGGACGGCGGCAACCGCCAGCCCGGAGACGCGCAATCCGCCCTCCGGCCAGCGATCCGCCGCCTCGGCGGCAGCGAAGCGTTGGGAAGAGACCAAGGAACGGCTGGAACGGACGCGGCAGAAGCATCGCCGCGACTATGTCGCCCCGCGTACCCGCACCCAGACGCTGACGACGTTATTGTGGGCCGCCGGCTTGCTTTTCGTGATCAGCGTAGTGGGGTATTTCCTCTCGCTGGCGGCGGACTATCAAAGTACGGTAGCCGCTTGCGACCTGGAAGCCAGCTTGATCCAATCGACCTTCGGGCATGTCCTGCGCTTGCCGCTTTCGTTTTTCAACCGGCGGGCCAGCGGCGGACTGGCGAAGCGCATTGACCAGTCGGACCAGGTGGCGCCGATCGTTTCGGCCTTCGCGCAGGAGATTGCCCCGGCATGTCTGCGGATCATAGGGATCTGCGCCATCATGCTTACACAGAGCTGGCGGCTGACGCTGGCGGCGGTCGCCATCCTGCCCATCTATTTTCTGATCGCCCGCCGGTCCGCTCACCGCCTGGAATCCGGCATGGCCGAGTATTACAAAATGTGGGAAAGCGTCTCCGTCCGCATTCAGGACGCATTGTCCGCTATCAAGACCGTGAAGCTCTCCGGGTCCGAGGCGCGGGAGACTCAGCGCCTGCAGGCGGCCTCTCAGGTCGCCTATGACGACTATCTGCAGCGGGCGCGGCTCGGCAATCGATACTTGTTCATGCAGACCACGCTCAGCCATCTCAGCAAGGCGCTCGTGCTGGGCTATGGCGGGTGGATGGTGATGAACCGGCTGCTCACGCCGGGCGACGTCGTGATGTTTGTTGCCTATCTCGATCAGTTATACGATCCCATCGACTCGCTCAGCAGCCTGGCGGTAACCCTGCAACAGAACCTGGCCTCGCTGACCAGGGCCGTCCGTTTGCTCGAGACCGGCCCCGAGGAGGCTCGGGGAGAAGAATTGCGGCCCGGCCCGGGCGGCGTCGAGTTCCGGGACGTTCGTTTCGATTATGTGGCCGGCCGGGAGGTGCTGCACGGACTGACCTTCGCACTGCCGCCGGGCAGCGTCACCGCCCTCATGGGACCGTCCGGCGCGGGCAAAACCACCGTCGCCGATTTGCTGCTGAAACTTTGGGAGCCCACGGCGGGAGAGATCCGGATCGACGATCAATTACTGGCTCAGGTGGATCCATCCTCGCTTCGCCGCCGCGTGGGCATGGTTGCAGCCGATGGCGCCGTTTTTCGCGGGACCTTGGCCGATAACATTCGCTACGGCAATCCCAACGCTTCCGACGATGAGGTGAAGCACGTTGCACTGGCGGCAGGGCTGGGGAATGCGCTGGAGCGCCTGCCGCAAGGTCTGCAGACTCTGGTCGGAGAACGCGGATTGGGTTTATCCGTGGGAGAACGGCAACGCTTGCAGATTGCCCGTATGCTGGTGGACCAGCCGCGCATCCTGGTGCTGGACGAGGCCACGGCGAATCTGGATTACGCCACCGAAAATGAAGTGAAACAGGCGCTCCGGAATCTCAGTTATCGGCCTACCATGATTCTGATTGCCCACCGCTATTCCATGGCGAAGGATGCGGACCAGGTGATTGTCCTGGATAACGGCCGCATCGTGGAGCAGGGCGCGCCGGATCAACTTGCCGCCGCCGATGGCTGGTTTGCCGCGCTGGCCAGGGATTTTGCCGGCGACGGACTGAGGGCTTCCACCGGAAAATGAATGAGTCCTGTTTCCTGGAGCTTTGATTGAGAATCGGAATAGACCTGGGCGGCACGAAGATTGAGGCGATCGCACTGGCCGATGGCGATGGCAAGATACTGGTGCGGCATCGCGTGCCGACACCTGCTGGGGATTATGCCGGCATCTTGACCGCCGTCGCCGATCTGGTCGCATTTACAGAAAAAGAAACCGGCCAAACCGGATCGGTGGGCATCGGTACTCCCGGGGCGATTTCGCCCTCGACCGGGCTTATGAAGAACTCGAACAGCACCGTCCTGAACGGCAAACCGCTGGACCGCGATCTGGCGGCCCGATTGGGGCGGCCGATTCGCATGGAAAACGATGCGAACTGCCTGGCCCTTTCGGAAGCCAGCGATGGCGCGGCTGCGGAGGCTCGCACCGTCTTCGCCGTAATTCTCGGCACCGGGGTTGGCGGCGGCGTTGTCGTAAACCGCCAGGTTCATGTCGGGCGCAACCGGGTCGCCGGGGAATGGGGTCATAATCCTCTCCCCTGGGCGCAGGCGGGGGAATTGCCCGGCGCCGATTGTTATTGCGGGAAGCGAGGCTGCATTGAAACCTTCCTGTCAGGTTCCGGCCTGGCGCGCGACTATCTCGCACGCAGCGGCCAACAGAGAACGGCCGCTGCCGTCGCCGCAGCCGCCGCAGCCGGCGATCCTCTGGCCATCGAGTGCCTGGAACTCTATCAGGACCGGCTGGCGCGAAGTTTGGCAGTCATCATCAATGTGCTCGATCCGGATGCGATTGTGCTGGCCGGCGGACTTTCCAATTTGACGGGCCTCTACCCGGCGATTCCGGTGCTGCTGAAGAAGTACACCTTTTCCGCTGACGTTGGCACGCCCGTGGTTCGCGCCCTGCACGGCGATTCCAGCGGCGTTCGCGGCGCGGCCTGGTTATGGCCTCTCACGACATAAACTTATAGCCAAGTCCCGGCACGGTGATGATCAGTTCCGGGTGTTTGGGATCTTTCTCCAGTTTCTGCCGCAGGCTGAAAACGTGGACATCGACCGTGCGCGTGAAGGTTTCCACGCTGTAACCCCACACTTCTTTCAGCAGTTCGTCGCGCGACACCGTCATGGCGGGATGCTCGACAAAATAGCGCAGCAGTTGAAACTCGCGGGCGGATAGATTGATGGCCTTGCCCTTGCGCGAGACCTCGGTGCCGCGCAGGTCAATGCGCAGCGTGCCGAATTGCTTCACGTCCTGGACCGGCGGCCGCGTGGGCGCACGCCGCAAAAGGGCTTCGACGCGGGCCATCAGTTCCATCATCTCGAAGGGCTTGGTTACGTAATCGTCGGCGCCCAACTTCAAGCCGACCACTTTGTCCACGGTCTGGCCGCGTGCCGTCAGCATGAGGATGGGCGTAATCAAACCGGCCTGCCGGATGTCGCGGCACACGTCAAAGCCGCTGCGCTTGGGCAGCATGAGGTCCAGGATGATCAGGTCGAAAGCGTCTTGTGTGGCCCTTCGCAGCCCTTCTTCGCCGTCGGCGGCGCAATCCACCACATAGCCTTCGCTTTGCAGGCGATCGGTCAGCGTCATGCGCAGGGCTTCTTCGTCTTCAACGACCAGTATGTTTTGATTCATATTACGCTGTGGAAACCTCGCTGGCGGCGGCGGTGGCGCGTGCCGGGGAATCGTCCGCGTAGGGCAAGTTCAGCCGGAAAGAGCTGCCGATTCCCAATTTACTGGAGACCGACAGGCGCCCGCCCATGGCCTCGGCGATATTCTTTGCCAGAGACAGACCCAGGCCTGTCCCGTGGATCTGGGCGCTCCGCACGGCGGGGCTGCGATAGAACGGATCGAAAATGTGTCTCAGGTCCGCGGAGGCGATGCCGATTCCGCGATCTTCAATCTGGAACTGAATCTCCCGCCGCCCGTGGGCTTGCACTGCATCCACCCGGATTCCCAGCCAGCGGGCCTCTCCGCCATACTTTACGGCGTTGGCGATCAGATTTTGCAGGCAGTCGGTAATTGCCGGCAAATCCACCAGAACCGCGGGAAGATCCACCGCCGGTTTCCATGCCACGGTGATCTCGCCCTGACGGATCAATTCGGCGGAACGGGCCAGCGCGGCTTCGACGATATCCTGGGGTCGTACGCGAGCGAGATTATATTGCCGGCGGTGTTGCCGCGTGGCGGCGAACAGGAGAATCTGTTCCACCAGCCGGGTGAGTTGCCGCGTCTGCTCGCCAATCACCGTGCCATAGCGCTTCAATTTGGTTTTGTCTTCGACAATGCCATCCGCCAGATTCTCCGCCGCCGAGCTGATGACCGCCAGCGGCGTGCGCAGTTCGTGAGAGACGCCGGCGACAAATTCCATTTGTAAAGCGGCTAACCGCTGGGCGCGCCTGCTGGCGTGGAGGATCATGGCCATCGTCATGGCCAGAACCAGCAGCACGCCGAAACTGATGGCCAGATGGCGGCGGCGCATGGCCGTCAGCGCCTCCTCCAGCGACCCTTTGTGGTGCCGGACGATCAGCTCCCAGTCGCGGTCGTTTGCCGTGTACCGGAGGGGTTGCAGGCGCACGGAGCCGAAACCCATCCGCTGCATTTCGCCCTCTCCGGGCGCGTGCTCAGTTGGTTTGCGCCGGTCATCGGAGGAATCCATCGCGTGCA
>CAZUCM010000157.1:0-7303 GCA_964619235.1 uncultured Terriglobales bacterium | reverse complement strand
GACTCTTCCACCGTGATGACGCCGTCCTTGCCGACTTTCTTCATGGCTTCGGCAATGATGCGGCCGATGGTTTCGTCGTTGTTGGCGGAAATGGTGCCCACCTGCGCGATCGCGGTCATGTCGCCGGCGACCGATTTCGAGAACTTGTCGAGCGCGCCGGGGGTGCGGTTTCCATCCTTGTCGACGGTGCCGGTGACGGCCTGAACGGCCTTCTCGATACCGCGCTTCAGGGCCATCGGATTGGCTCCGGCGGCTACCATCTTGATGCCTTCGCGATAAATCGACTGCGCCAGCACGGTGGCGGTGGTGGTGCCGTCGCCGGCCACGTCACTGGTCTTGCTGGCCACTTCGCGCACCATCTGGGCGCCCATGTTTTCCAGCGGGTCCTTCAAATCGATTTCTTTGGCTACGGTGACGCCGTCCTTGGTGATGCTCGGCGAACCGAATTTCTTCTCGATTACCACGTTGCGCCCTTTGGGGCCCAGCGTGACCTTCACGGCGTCAGCCAATATATTGACGCCACGCAGAATCGCTTGGCGCGACTCTTCGCCATGAATAATCTGCTTTGCCATCGTTTCCATCTCCTATCGGATTCTGTTGGCCGGTCCGCGATGGCGGACTCGGGCGATGCTTTCGGTATACCCGGCGCGTCCTTACTTGCCGGCCGCTTTCTTGGCGGTTTCGATGATGCCGAGGACTTCTTCCTCGCGCATGATCAGGAAATCTTCTCCGTCGAGCTTCACTTCCGTCCCTGAATATTTACCGAACAGAATGCGGTCGCCCGCCTTCACGTCCAGGGGACGAACCTTGCCCTCTTCGTTGCTCTTGCCTTTGCCGGCGGAGATAACTTCGCCTTCCTGCGGTTTGTCCTTCGCCGAATCGGGAATGATCAAGCCGCCGCGCGTCTTTTCTTCTCCCTCCAGGCGACGTACCAGAATGCGGTCATGCAGGGGGATAAGCTTAGTTGACATGTATTCGACTCCTTTCAATAACGGTCGTTTTCTATATGGTTAAGTCGTTGCAGGTGTATGTCTTAGTGGCTAAATCGAAACTCGTCTTGCATGCTCTGGCGCGGCGGAAAACTAAAACTGCCAGTTGGTTTCCCGCTTCGGCCATGCAGCGCCTGACACCCATTTTCAGGACTGCTCACTTGACCGAACACGCTGTTAGCACTCAATGCCTACGAGTGCCAATTTAACTCAAATGGCTCGGCGCTGTCAAGTGACCCTGAAAAACTTGAGTGAGTTCCGCTCAACACTGAGGCAGGTTGGTTTTTTGGGCCCGCAGGGCGCGAGGCGAAACCGGGCGCTCCCGAATTTGCTGGTTTGTCCTCTGCGAACTCTGGGTCCTGTGCGGTGAAGGCGCTTTCGCCTGCTATCATTTTGACATGCCCGTACAACCGGAGCTCCTTTCGGACCCAGTCAATATAGAGGCCTTTTTGCTCGAGGTTGCCGATGCGGTGAATACCACCCTCGACCTCGACAAGCTGCTTCAGCGGGTTGCGGAAATCGTCCATAACGTTCTGGACTATGAGATCTTCGCCATTCTGTTATTGAACGAGCGCACGCAGGAACTGCGCATTCGCTTCAACATCGGTCATGCGCAAAGCGTGGTGGATACCTGCCGGATTAAATTGGGCGAAGGCATTACCGGACAGGCAGCGTTGCGGCGCGAAGCGATTTTGACCGGCGACGTGAGCGCGGTGGCCCACTATATCGCCGGGGCTCCGGAGGTGCGTTCCGAACTGGCGGTTCCGTTGATCTCCAAGAACAAAGTCATTGGGGTGATCGACGTTGAATCCTCCCAGCCCGACTATTTCACGCCCGAAGGCAAGCTGCTGCTGACCTTATTGGCCTCCCGCATTGCCACTGCGATCGAGAATGCGCGGCTGTACACGCGGGTGGCCCGGCAGGCGCGCTCCCTGGCGGTTCTGAACGAGATTGCGCGCGATCTGACGTCGATTCTGAACCTGGACGACCTGCTGAAGCATATCGGCGAGCAACTGAAGCGGCTCACCGATTACCAGCTCTTCAGCGTGCTTCTCCTGGATAAAACCGGCAGCAAGCTGGAGCACCGATTCTCCCTGCGCTACGGCGAAACCATTCAGATGAAGCACGACATCAAGCTGGGCGACGGACTGGTGGGTTATGCCGCATTGCATAAGGAGCCGGTGGTGGTGCCGGATGTGAAGCTGGATCCGCGTTATATCAATCTGAATCCGGATACCCGGTCGGAGCTGGTGGTGCCGCTGGTGTACCAGGGTAAGGTGATCGGCGTGCTCGACCTGGAACACACCAGGCGCGGCTATTTTGTAGAGCAGCATGTGCGCACGCTTACCACCCTGGCGGCGCAGGTGGCGATTGCGATCGAGAATGCGCGGCTGTACGAAACCGTGACCCGGCAGGAACAGCAGATGCAGCACGACCTGGAGCTGGCCCGCGAGCTGCAGATGCGGATTATGCCGCCGAGTTTTCCGCGCCTGCGCGCCGCGCAGGTGTATGCGCGATTTCAGTCGGCGCGCCTGATCGGGGGCGACCTTTACGATTTTGTGCCGTACTCGCGGGAGCGCATGGGGGTGGCAATCGGCGATGTCACCGGCAAGGGGGCGCCGGCGGCGATATACGCCGCGCTGGTCAGCGGTTTCCTGCGCTCGCATGCGCGCGGCGAACTGGGACCGGCGGATCTGCTGAAGGCCATCAATCGTTCGCTGACGGAACGTCCGATTTCGGCGCAATACATCTCCATGATTTTTGCCTTATGGGATGAACGGCGGCGGGTGTTGCGGCTGGCCAACTCCGGATTGCCGCGTCCGATTCATTGCCATGACGGCAAAGTGGAGACGTTGCGGGTGGAGGGCCTGCCGTTGGGATTGTTCCCCACGGCGGAATACGATGAAGTGACGGTTCGTCCGCAACCCGGCGACTTGCTGGTGTTTCTCACCGACGGAATTACCGACGCCTCCGACGCGGAGGGCAAGATGTTCGGCCGGACGCGCCTGGAACAGGTGGTTACCGATCACCGCCACGGCACCACGCAGCATTTGGTGGACGCGATTTTTGCGGCCGTAGCCGCGCACGCCGCAAGCGCGGAAGTATTTGACGATCAGACGGTGGTGGTGCTGAAGTTTCGCAGCCCATCGCTGGGACGTTAGGCCGCAGCCAGGGCGCAAGCCGTGGGCGCTGAAGGGCTCGCCATCTGCGGAGGTTGGGCGGCGATTGCGGAGAGCGGCGTTTCCGGAAATCGACAGAGGAGAGATTTTGAAAGCGGTTAAGAGATCTTCGGCGATCCAGCAGCTCCGTCCCCCGGCCTTCGCGTATCGGGGGGAGCAACTGTGCTGCGAGGATCTATCCCTGGCGAAGCTGGCGCAGAAGCACGGTACGCCGTTGTACGTATATTCGGCCAACACCCTCCGTCAGCGCTTTGCGCATTACGAGCAGGCGTTTGCCGGGGTGCCGCATACGGTCTGTTACTCCGTCAAAGCCAACTCCACTCTGCATCTGTTGAAGTCGCTGGCGCAGTGCGGTGCCGGCTTCGATGTGGTTTCCGGCGGAGAGTTGCAGCGGGCCTTGCGGGCGGACCGGAGTGCGGCCGGTCGCATCGTGTTTTCCGGCGTAGGTAAGACCGGGGAAGAGATTGAGGCGGCACTGCGGGCGGGGATTCTGCTGTTCAATATTGAGAGTGAAAGCGAACTGGCGGCGGTTGCCCGGAAGGCGGCAAAGCTGAAGAAGCGGCCGCGAGTGGCGCTGCGCGTGAATCCCGATGTTTCCGCCGGCACCCATCCCTACATTTCGACCGGACTGCACGAACACAAATTCGGAGTGCCGGTGGCGGACGCGCTGCGATTATATCGCGAGGCAGCGCGGGAAAAGTGGCTCGACGTGGCCGGTGTAAGCGCACACATTGGCTCGCAGATCATGGAGGTTTCGCCGTTCCGGGAGGCGATCCGCCTGCTGGGCGAGACGATTCGCCAGGTGCAGTCGGAAGGCATGAAGATCCGCTTCCTGGATGTGGGCGGAGGTCTGGGCATCCCCTATCATTCCCAAACTCCCGCGGAGGATTTCGGCGCGCGGGTCGCCGAGTACGCGCAAGCGGTGACGGAGGCGTTGAGCGGCATGAATCTTCATGTTCTGCTGGAGCCGGGACGCTCGATTGTGGCTCCGGCCGGGACCTTGCTGACCCGCGTGGTGTATGGCAAGCAGAACGACGCCAAGCGTTTTCTGGTGGTGGATGCCGGCATGAACGACCTGATCCGGCCGTCGCTGTATGGCGCGTATCACGAGATTGTTCCGGTGTCGCGGAGCGCTGCGGGAGATAAGGCGGCCCGCCTTACCTATGATGTGGTCGGTCCCATCTGCGAGAGCGGCGATTTCTTCGCCCGGGCTCGGGAGTTGTCACCAGTCGCGGAAGGAGACTTGCTGGCCATATTGGATGCGGGAGCCTATGGCATGTCGCTGGCGTCGAATTACAACACCCGCCCCAGACCGGCGGAGGTGTTGGTGGACGGGCGGAAGGCGCGGCTCATACGGCGGCGGGAGAGTTTCCGGGATCTGGTGAGAGCGGAAGAATAACGCCCCTGGGCCTGGGCATCGATGTCCGCACTGGAGCTTCTGAGGAATCCATGAACGATTTAAAGCAACTCGTCGTCAAACTCGGCGACAACACAAGCAACTGCTACGTTTGCGGCCAGGCGAACGCGCAGGGACTGCGCATCCCCTTTGTGCGCGACGGCGAGCACGGCAGTTCAGCCTCCTACGAGGCCCGTGCCGAACATGAGGGCTGGCCGGGCGTGCTGCACGGGGGCATCACCTTCTCTCTGATGGATGAGTCGTTGGCCTGGGCGCTTTACTTTCAGGGCATACGGGGAGTGACGGCGCGCGCACAAACGCAATTCAAGAAGCCCATCCGCACCGGCACCCTTCTGGTGATACGCGGCTGGACATTGGAACGGCGGCGGCAATTAATCACCGCACGCGCCGAAGTGCGTATTGCCGGCGCGGAAGTGGAACTGATGGCGGAATTGGATGCCACAATGTTTCTACTGGCGGATCATGCGCCGAAGATGGAAGCTGACGGCGTGTGCGCATCGACGAGCTAGTGGTTTCAGGTTGCCGTCGCCATGCAGAAGGCAAACGCGCCTGCGGCGAGTGGGTTTTCGGGGTGACTAAACCTGTGTGAAACGACAAATCTGTTTGCGGCAGCATTGGGGGTCAAGTTACCCCTGAAAGATGACCTGGGAGGGAGGCTGGGGGATAGCCGGGATTGAAAGCTTATTTCGTCCCTGCCAGCCACCACCGCCGAAGGGCTATGACCGACCAGACAGCTTCCGCTATTCCGAAGGGCCATGCTCCCTGCAGGAAGGTGTAGGCCGAGCCGAGCATACAGGCTCCGGCAAACGCCAGAACATAGTGCCGGCCACGAGACTCCAGTGCATAAAACACCAGCATGGCCGACACTGCGAACAATCCGAAAGCGGTAAGCGGACTCACTAATTCTGCGCCTTCGCCGGGGCCGGCGGCAGGGGATGGGCCTGATCCAGCGCCAGATTCAATTCCAACACATTGACGCGCGGTTCGCCCAGGAATCCCAATTGCCGGCCTTGGGTATGTTCACCGACCAAGTGCCGGACGTCGTCCGCAGACATCCCGCGTTCGCGGGCGATACGCGGCACCTGAAACTCGGCGGCGGCAGGCGAGATATCGGGATCGAGGCCGGAAGCTGAGGTTGTCACCAGATCGATGGGAACCGGTTGACCCGGGTTCTCAGCTTGCAGTCTGGCGACGTCGGCCTTTACGCGGTCGATGAGGACATGGTTGGTGGGGCCAAGGTTCGATCCGCCGGAGTTGGTGGCGTCATAGCCATTGCCGGCGGCCGAAGGCCGCGAATGAAAATAGCCAGGAGAGACGAACGGCTGCCCGATCAGGCGCGAGCCCACGATCGCGCCGTCTTTGTGAATCAGAGAGCCGTTCGCCTGGTGCGGAAACAGCACTTTCGCAATTCCCGTAACTGCCAGGGGATAAATGATTCCCAGCAGAATCGTGGTGACTGCCGTCATTAAGATCGCTGTCAGAATGTTCTTTTTCATGGCTGCCTCTACGCTAGTCCGATGCGGGTAATGATCATGTCAATCAGCTTGATCCCGATGAAGGGCACGATGACGCCGCCCACGCCGTAAATCAGCAGGTTATCGCGCAACAGCAGGGCCGCGCCCAGCGGGCGATACTTGACGCCCTTCAGCGCCAGCGGAATCAGCGCGATGATGATCAAGGCATTGAAGATCACCGCCGAAAGAATGGCCGAAGCCGGTGTCTTCAGATGCATGATGTTCAGCGCATTCAGCACCGGGAAGGTGCCGGCGAACATGGCCGGAATGATCGCGAAATATTTGGCGACGTCGTTGGCAATCGAGAAGGTCGTCAGGGAGCCGCGGGTCATCAACAGTTGTTTGCCGATTTCGACGACCTCGATCAGTTTTGTGGGATTGGAATCCAGGTCCACCATGTTGCCGGCTTCCTTGGCGGCCTGGGTGCCGGTATTCATGGCGACGCCCACGTCGGCCTGGGCCAGGGCGGGAGCGTCGTTGGTTCCGTCGCCGGTCATGGCTACCAGCTTGCCCTTGGCCTGTTCGCGGCGAATCAAATCCATCTTATCTTTGGGCGTAGCCTGGGCGAGGAAATCGTCCACCCCGGCTTCCTGGGCGATGGCCGCGGCGGTAAGCGGGTTATCGCCGGTAATCATGACCGTCTTGATGCCCATGGCGCGTAATTGAGCGAAGCGTTCGCGCATGCCGCCCTTTACGATGTCCTTGAGTTCGATAACGCCAAGGGCACCGCGCGTCTTTTCCGCAACCACCAGAGGAGTCCCGCCGGAACGAGCCACTTCGTCGGAGGCGGCGCGCACTTCCGGCGGAACGGTCAATCCGTTTTCTTCCACATATTTTGTAATCGCTTCAGCGGCTCCCTTGCGGATCTCGAAGCCGTTGAGGTTGACGCCCGACATACGCGTCTGTGCCGTGAAGGGCACAAACACGGCTTCGTGGTCCGCCAAATGCCGGCCGCGCAAGCCGTACTTTTCCTTGGCCAGGACTACGATGGAGCGGCCTTCGGGGGTTTCGTCGGGCAGGGAAGAAAGCTGGGCGGCGTTGGCCATTTCATCCGCGGTCACGCCGGGGGCGGGAATAAAGCGGGTTGCCTGGCGGTTGCCGAGGGTGATGGTGCCGGTCTTATCCAGCAGCAGCGTATTCACGTCGCCGGCGGCTTCCACGGCGCGTCCGGACATAGCCAGCACGTTGTGTTGCACCAGGCGG
>CAZUCM010000156.1:0-7319 GCA_964619235.1 uncultured Terriglobales bacterium | reverse complement strand
AGATCGAGAAGAGACTGGAACCACGCATGGCGGGCGCCATATTTGCGCATCTTCACCCTCCGCTTCGACTGTCCGCCCTGGCCGGCGGCTCGCCGGACGTGAAAATGCTCGCCCACCAACGCAACGAACTCTTCTTCGCTCCACTCCCGCTGGTGAAAGGGATTGTTCGGCTTGGACTCCACCGTATGGCCGGGAGCGAAGATATCGCGATTGGGCGTGGAGATCAGGAATACTCCGTCGGGCTTCAGCACGCGTTTGATCGCCGTAAAGTATCCGGCAGTCGCCGGCAGATGCTCCACGGTTTCGAATGAAGTCACCAAGTCAATGCTGGCATCCGGTACCGACGCAAGGCGCGTGGCATCATCCACTACAAAACGAAGCTGTGGCAGCACGCCGAGTGCCGACTGATTGGTCCGGACAATTTCCGCATCCACGTCCACGCCCAGGTAACTGGCACAACCCGCACCGGCCAGGATCAGCGCGCCATACCCGGTTCCGCAAGCGACATCAAGAACGCTCTTGCCTTGTGCGAATTGCGCGGCAAACAAATATCGCTGAACATGCTCTTTCACCATCGGCAAATCCGCGTTCGTAACCGCAATGCGTTCTGAACAACCTGATTTCATGGACATGTGGGCATCATCGATTTCAGAAGTTGAAAATTTCAAAACAGCTCCGTTCTGCATGAGCTGAGCGCGGGCGGAACATGCGTCAGGCCGAAACCTTCCGCACCGTCTGCCACACAACGTACTTGCGGCCCCGGCACAACTCGAGGATACTCACGAACGCCGCCGCATTGATCGTACAAAAATACAGTGGGACCCCCAGCACTTTCCAGATCCGGTGCAACGGGAGAATCAGCGACACCAGCGCGATCGCATAGAAAGCGGCCTGCAGCCAGAACACCACGCCAACCCACCCCCCGTGGCCGGCCAGTGCGCTGCCCAGAAATGCGCCCAGCAGAAAACACCAGATCATCCACCGCATCACTTTGTGCGATATCAGCTGAAACGAGACCCAACCATAGCGCCAAGGCTTGAACAGTTCGGGAACGCTCGCCAATCCGCGAATGGCGCGGGTTACCACCCTCACCCGCATGGCGAACTCCTCGGCCGTATCTTGCGTCGTTTCCTCGTAAGCCAGGGCCCGATCTTCGAAAACCACGCGATAGCCTTTCTGGATGACCCACAAAGGCTGCACCAGGTCGCTGATCACGTCGTCGGCCAGTTCGGTATAGGCGCTCTTACGGACGGAATAAATACACCCCACACACCCGGTAAGCGTGCGGATGCGCGACTGCATGGTCTTGATGACGTTCTCGTAGTTCCAGAACATCACCGTTCCCATTCCCGTCGGCGAGTCTCCGCCGGCATCGAAATACTGGTTGCGGCCGGTGGCCGCGCCCACGGTTGCGTCCTGATAGTTACAGGCAAGATATCGCAACGCTTGCGGGTGATAGACCGTGGTGGCATCCGAAAATACCAGGACCTCTCCCCGCGCTGCCTTTACTCCCTCGTTTTGAGCGTGGGTTTTGCCGTGTCTCTCGGGTATCCTGACCAGCCGCACGCGTGGATCGCGAAACGCGGTGACAATTTCGTCGGTACGATCGGTCGAACAATCGGAGAGAACCAGCACCTCCAGCTTTTCCGCGGGATAATCCAATGCCAGGGTCTGCTCGATCTTTCTGCCGATATTCTCCTGTTCGTTGTATGCGGCAATCAGTACGGAGAGAAACGGAACAAATCCGGGCTCGGGGTTTCGCCGCCGGCAGAAGGCCCCTAGCAAAAGCAGAATCGCCGGATAACCCGCGTATACGTAAACGATCAATGCGGCGCAAACCGCCAGCAGAATACGAAAACACAGGGCGCACCCGGGCAGGGCGCCAGGCCAGAGATTTGCCAAGCTTATCGCTCCCAATACCGTCTGCATATTCAGGCTATTGCCGGGCCACGCCGGATCGGCGCGAGCTCAGTAGTTCGTCATACACTCGCACTAATTGCGAGTTTACACTCTCGGGAGTAAAACGGCGCGCCACCACGTCCCGCGCACGATCGCCCATACAACGGGCCTGAACCGGATCGCGCAACAGTCTCAGGATGCATTCCACTGCCGCTTCGCAGTCGCCGCTGTCCACCAGATACCCGGCGTGTCCGCCTTCCAATGCTTCTTCATTGCCTCCCACGCGGGTGGCAACACAGGGCAGGCCGCAAGCCATCGCCTCCAGCAGCGCATTGGAAAAACCCTCGCTACGGGAGAGCAGACAAAAAACGTCGCTGGCCCGCAGCAACGGAATCACGTCCTTCACCGGTCCCATGAATTGAACCATGCCGGATACGTTCAGCGAACAACAAAGCTTCTGCAACTCCTCCAGATAGCCTGGTTCGCCAGGTGCCACGCCACCGGCAATCACGAATTTGGCGCGGGGAAATTCCTTGGCGACGCGGGCGGCGGCGCGGATCAGCACATCCAGCCCTTTGACATAGCGGAGGTTCCCCACCGTGGCGATCACGTGGCTGGCATCCTCCACCCCGAACCGCCTCCGGATTTCCTCCAACCTTTCTCCCGCCGCCGGCTCCGGCACCTCCACGGCATTGTAGATGGTCGTCACTCGCGAGGGATTGAGCCCATCCTGCTCCAGGGAAAACCTCCGCACTTGCTCCGATACCGTCAGCACACGGTCAAACATACCGCCCAACAGCCGGTAGGCAATCTTATGCTTGGCCGTGCGCAAAAAACCCATGTCCCTCCGGCTGGAAACCAAAACCGGCCTTCGGGAAAGCTTGGCAAGAAAACCGCCCCACAGATCGGCTGAGGCAAAGAAGGTGTGAACAATATCCACCCGCTCCCGGCGAATCAACCTCACCAGGCGCGCTCCCATTCTCAGAGCATTCCAGTCATATGTGCGTCGCAGAGGCAGGACTTGTACGGGGCAGGGGAAATCGGCAAGCAGCGGAAAATCGGGGGCGAGTTGGAAGGTAAGAACAGTACAACGGAATCGTTCCGCCGGAAGGTGGCGAACCGTCTGCAACAGTGCGGACTCGGCGCCGCCCTTCCCGCGCAATTCATCGATCAGGAAAAGGACGTGCGTACGCCTCACGGGTTCCCGGGCGCCGGCTGAGCAGGCTCGATCATCCTCTGGACACGGGTCAGTCACCGGCACTGTGTTCCCTACCGCCTTCACTTCTCGGACGATCCACGGAACATCCCAATCCATACTACGGGAGCACGCAGCGCTTCAGGCGGATGCAATTTCCAGAACCGGGGGCGGCTCCGGCTCGCCGCCTGGGGCGCTCTCGGGTGGCAACAGGAGCGCGCGGCACACCAGGGCCATAAGAATCCACCAATAGCTATCCACCTGGGGATAGCTCCAGCGGTCGCCGAACACGTTCGTTATCAGCACCCCCACCATACAAACCGTAAAGCCGAATCCCAGTGAGGACAAAAACGGATCGACACTCTTGCGAAATAGATCGTATCCCGACTTAAGCATCCTCCAGAATATCGCAAAAAAGATCGCTACTCCGATGAAGCCTTCCTCCACCGCGATCTTCAGGAAAAAATCGTGCGTATCCTTAAGGTTGGCTACGGGATGCAGAAACTGATACGTCTCAAATCCGATCCCCAATACCGGATTATGGGCCACAATTCCCGTGGCGTCCTGAAGAATGAGCAGCCGCTTCTCGGCGGAGCCTTCAAGTTCCTGGTCGGTCGATCCTTGCGCCTGCACGAAGGTGCCGCTGATGCGTTGAATCACGGCTCCCGGCATAATCACGGTCGCGCCCATCAACCCCACCAGCATCACCACCAATAACGCCCGCTTTTGGCGAAGGCCTACGAAAAGCAGGCCGGCCATCATGGCCAGATACGCTCCGCGGGAGAACGTATACAGCACCGCATAGCATAATGCCACCAGCACGCAGGGAATCAGCACCTTAAGGATTCCCGGGGTCCTGAAACCATAGAGGCCGACGAGAAACAGCGCAAATCCGGTGGAAAACGCCGCCAGGCCGTTGGCGCCCGCATACCCCATCACCCCGGCTTCGCGAACCTGCTCGTGGAACGATTCCAGGTCATGAGCATGCATGTCGCGGTAAAACAGAACGCCCACGAGCAGCGCGGCTATGCACATCAGAACCACGACCAGTTTGATTTGCTTGCGGCTCTTCATTACGGCGAAGACCACCGCGTAAATCAGCGGCATTTCCAGCAGGTTTTTCAGCAGCGAAACCCGCACATTGGCGGTCGAAACCGGCCACGGCCCGCCCAGCGTAATCGCGCCATTCCATAGCGAGAGATACATATATCCCGCAAATAGAATCAGCAGCCATTTCATGGGCAACTGTTTGAACAACGGTCCGTCCCGGTGCAATAGCATGCCGAGAATCACGCCCAGCAGTACGACATCGACCATGCTTCCGCCCATCGGATAAGAGTTGATCCGATAACGAATGGTTTGCAGCGGCAGCAGAGGGACCAGGCAATAAATGCCCACCTGCGGCCGCCAAAGCGACAACAGGGCAGCCAAAACCATGCCGCCATATAGGAGAAGACTCAGCATGCATTTTTTCCGTGGGCCGGAGGGTGATGGTTCACCCTCCCTCGCAAGCATGTCCGGAAAGATCCTGGGTTACGCCGGCAATCCCGGCGGGACCATCACTCCGAACCGCTTCCGCTACCGCTCCACCGCTTTCCGCGAACTCGATTTCAGAAATATCGCCGCAGCGACACATGCGATTGAACTCGTCGCAGCGACGGCGATCGGGGATACCTTCCGCAGAAAGAGGGCGGACGCAAGGCCGATGATCAGCACCCCCACCGAGGTGAGGGCGGCCACTTGCCGCTGGTAACGGAGCGCCCCGGGAGTGTCGATCACCGGAATTCGGCCGAGCACGGTGACCGGCGACGGCAGCAGCGACCGCAGGGAGGTTTCGGTAGCGATCGTCCCCTTGATAAACCTCTCGTAAAGGACGATGATGGCCGCGCAGAACAGGAAGCAGAACGGAACCACCAGTGGGATCAGGAGCATCTTCTTGTTCTTCAAAGGAGTATCCGGAATCTGCGCCGGATCAAGGATGGAAAAACGGCCGGGTTCCTGCTTCCGTTGCAGGTCGGTCGCCGTTTTGGCCCATACGTTCTTATCGAAATAAGACATATAGTGCGACTTGGCATCGGAATAATCTCGAGTGAGATCGGCCAGCTGCACTTGCACCAGAGGCAGATCCTCCCTGCTTTGATAACCGCTGATTTCCGACTGGATACGATTCCGGTTCTCCTGCAACCGCTCGATATCGCGATTCACAGCATCCAACTGGGCGCCCCCCGCGGTCCCCGGCGCGCCGGCTGCCGGCCCCGCCGGAAGATGCGACAGCTGTTCGTGCAACGCATCCAGGCGTGAATTCGCCTGCACCACATCGGGATATTCATCCGAGTAACGGGTCCGCAGGCTCACCAGCTGGTCTTCCACCTTGTGCACCTCGGCTTCCAACCGGGCGCGCTCAGTTGCGGCAATGCCGGCTTGAGCGCGGCTTGCATCCGTTCCCTGCGTCAATCCCGCCTTTTCCTGCTGCAACCGGTCCAGGGCGGTAGTGGAGGCCTGCATGCGCTCCTGCAAATCCGACAAACCGGAAACATAATGAGAAAGGCCCGGCAAATCGCGCGCATGTTGCACTCTGAACTGGACCAGCGCGGCTTCGCGCTCATCCAACGCCTGCTTCGCCTGCTGCTGCTCGGCACTCAAAAACTCCCCGCTCTGCTCTGCCTGGCGGGCGCGGGCCTCAAGATCCCAATCGATGAAGCTCTTGGCCAGCCGGGTCACGACCTCTGCCGCGATTTTCGGGCTCGTCCCCGTATAGCTGATGGTGAAGGAACTCGTATTATGCGTTCCCCCCGTTCTCAGTCTCAGCGCCAGCGCACTGCGCATGGATTCGGCAAAGTTTTGCTTCGACGGGCAGGTCTTGACGTCGTCACAAAGATGCAATTCGTCGGCAATCTCCTGCAAGCGCGTGGGGCTCAGCACTTGTTGACTCAGATTGTCGAAGCTGATCTGGCTCATGGTAACGATTTCAGAGATCGTCGGGACCTTCTGTGGGTCCACCAAAACGGTTATGGAGGCCATATAATTCCGGGGCATCAACATCAGCGCCAGCACCACCGCCAGCGCGCTAAGGAGCGTGCCGCTGATCAGCAACATCCACTTGCGATGGAGCACAATCTGCCACAATTCCTTGGCTTCCACCATGGGGTCTAGTTTATTAGGTTGAGACATGGGAACCCTTTCAAACTCGCTCTTCGCCCAGCGCATCCTACCCTCGTACCGCGCGCCCAGCGTACTACCCTAATTATTGCCGCAAAAAATTATCGTCCATCCACTTCAAGAATGGCGCAGCCGCATTTCGCGCCATGTAACGCCGGGCCGATGACAATTTCCCGCCCCCGGCGCCATTCCTCAAATCATCTACTGCCCACGCGCGAGAAGCCTCCTGAGAGACTGCTGCCCGGGATGCCAGTGCAACGTCATAATCGCCATATCGCGGCTTCCGACGGCGCCCGCATTGGAGGTTTCGCTGCCGGTGCGCAGGTACGCGATGATGAGATCCGTATAGTCATTCAACCGCCGGCAGATTCGCGGAGACACAAAGTAAGTCTGCACTCCCGGATACCGCAGCCAGCCGCTGTTGAATTCAAACGTCGTTCGCGGAGCCAGCGAGTGGCTGTAATTGCCAAAAGCCGTCTCCAGCTCGCTCCATTGCGCTCCGAACAAATAAGCCGCATCCAGGTTGCGATAGGCGGTAAACGCCAGCGTCGTCCGCTCGGCCGCTTGAATATCCAAACTGGTGACGAAATTCGTCGTCGCGATCCAGCGCCCTCGTCCGCAGTTCTCAAATTCCGGTCCGGCTTCACCGCTCCACGAGATTCTTCGCGTAAAGCTTCGGCGGAGACCCGCACCACCATTCGTGCTTTCGCACGTGTAATTCTGGAACAGGTTATGGTGCATGCCCGCGTAAAGGTCCAACGTGGTTTCACGCGTAACATGGCGGTACAACTGCAGCCGGAACGATCCGATTCCGGATAGATTGTTGCCGCTCAATGTGGAGTAAGAATCTCCGAACGTCAGCGCCACCAACACCCGCCTGCCCTGCCAGGCCAACCCCGCCAGCCCGAATACCCCGCACATGTTCGGGTTCGCCAGGCTGGCCAAGGTCGCCGGATCTTGCCAGAAATTGGGCCCGCCGCCGGTGTCGCCGGCAGCTACCAGATCGGACCACACGCGTGCCTCACCTTCCCCGCAGCTTCCCATTACAAAAGAGCGAATCGACCAG
>CAZUCM010000155.1:0-7323 GCA_964619235.1 uncultured Terriglobales bacterium | reverse complement strand
CGCCGACCTGCTCCATCATGCCGACGTGGCCCTTTACCGGGCGAAAAACGGCGGGCGCAACCGCGTAGAAATGGGCGCCACCCTCGCCGAAATCGAATCTTCTTTGATTTATCCCACCCACACCAACGCCTGAAATCCAAAGTTGAGTTCTCCCTTCCGGCTGGTATTCTAGAGAAACTGGGGGTTTGGTTGGACCTGGAGACGAAGACTCTATCAGCGTCGGTATCGCAGGGACCGGTCGTCATCACCCATGAAGATGTCGATCGTGCGCACGACCGCGCGCGCGTAAAAGCGGCCCGGGCGCGTGGCGGAGTCTTTTCCCGGCTGCGCCTGGTGTGGTTGCTGGCCGGGCCGGGCGTTCTGGTGATGCTGGGCGAAAACGACGGCCCCAGTATGCTCTCCTACGCGGCCACCGGCGCGAAGTTTGGCATCGGATTCTTCCTCCCCTTCATCGTGCTCACCTTCGTCATGGCCATTGTGGTTCAGGAGATGACCGTGCGACTGGCGGCGGCAACCCAGCGCGGCCATGCCGAGTTGATCTTCGAGCGCTTTGGACCATTCTGGGGATGGTTCGCGATGATTGACCTGGGCGTGGGAAATTTCCTGACGCTGATTACCGAGTTCATCGCCATCCGCGCCGGTCTGGGCTTTTTCGGCGTGCCGGCCTGGGTCGCGGTCTTCGGAGCCCTGGCGCTGCTCTATACCGCCTTGATGACCCATCGTTACTGGACCTGGGAGCGCATTACCCTCGCCATCGCTGTTTGCAATCTGGTATTTGTTCCCATCGCTTTGATGGCGCATCCCGACTGGCATTCCGTGGGGCGCGCCTTCGCCACCTGGGGACCGCTGCCCGGCCTCAGTAAGGACGTTCTGCTGATCGTGCTGGCCGACATCGGCGCCACCGTAACCCCCTGGATGCTGTTTTTCCAGCAGAGCGCCACCGTGGACAAAGGCTTGACCAGGCGCGATGTGGGCTTCGGACACTTTGACACCGTTCTGGGCGCCTTCCTGGCCACGGTGGCCGCCGTGGCCACGGTACTGGTAACCACTCTCTTGTTTAAGCACGGCATGGACGCCGACAATTTTCAGGCGGGACAATTCGCCCAGGCCCTGCAGCCGCTCATCGGCCGCTGGGGCGCTTCGCTATTCGCATTGGGCATGGTGGAAGCGGGAATGGTAGCCGCAGTCACGATTTCCACCTCATCGGCATATGCCTTTGGAGAGGTCGCGAGCCGGCCGCACAGCTTGAATCTGCCGCTCAGCGAAGGCAAGGCTTTTTACACGGTGCTGTTCGTGTGTGCCGCGGTGGCGGCGTCCATTGTGTTGATTCCCGGCTTGCCGCTGGTGTACGTCGTTCTGATCGTAAACGTGATTGCGGTGCTGGCCATGCCACCGGCCCTTATATTTCTATTCATGCTATGCAATGACCGGGAACTCATGGGCGAAAGCACCAGCCCACGCTGGGCTAATATCATGGCGGCAACGGTGGTGATTGTGCTCACCGCTACCGGCGTTTTGTTCGGCATAAGCGTAATTGCTCCCAACCTGTTTGCCGTGTTGGGCGGGAAGTGAGGCAGTGAAAATGAAACCCGCAGCGCACGAAATGGTGGACGCGGCCGAGCAGGACCTGGTGTTATCGACGCTGGAGCCGAATCAGCTCGCCGAATCCAAGAAACAACGTGTCCCCAGACGCCGGCTGAAGACTCCGGAACTCGCGGCTCTCTGGGGCTTGCGCATTTATCTGCTGTTCATGCTGGTGGTTGTCCTATACCAGGCCTGGACGGGCAGTCACTAAGACAGTCCAGGCCCCTTATCCTCCCAGTGCCGCGGCGACCTTGCGCATCCATTCGCTGATCGGGATCTGTTGCGGACACAATCCTTCGCACTCGCGGCAGGCTTCGCAGGCGGAGGCATGTTCCGTTTCCGGAAAGAAGGCTCGATAAATGAAACGGGCTGTGCCCATGTCGTCATGGAGGTGGGCCTCGTTAAATAGTTCGAAGTTGCGCGGAATATTCACGCCCTTCGAACAAGGCAGGCAGTAACCACACTTGGTGCAAGGAATAGCTATCCGTTGCAGGTACTTCTGCCGTACCAGTTCGATGAGTTCGAAGCCCTCTGCGGAGAACGAGGCGACGCGGGCCCGCCCGGCCAGTTCCAGGTTGGCTTTCAGCTGGTCCATCGTGCTCATTCCGCTCAGGACAACGGAGACCTCCGGCTGGTCCCACAACCACTCCAGCGCCCACTCCGCCGGATCGCGCTTCGGGTGGCAATTGTCCATCAGTTGGCGAACCTCTGCCGGAGGATTGGCCAGCCTGCCGCCCAGTAACGGCTCCATGATCACCACTCCCAGGCCCTTCGCTGCCGCCAGCTTTAATCCCTTGCTCCCGGCTTGGTTTTCCGTATCCATGTAGTTGTACTGAATCTGGCAGAAACTCCAGCCATCGTAGCCATTAAGAATTTCGGGAAAGGCATCATAGTCATCGTGAAACGAAAAGCCGAGGGAACGAATCCGTCCGTCGGCCAGCGCCGCCTCCGCTTTCTTCAGCAGGTTGTGTTTCAGAACCACGTCATGCCAGGACTTGCGGCTGAGTCCGTGCAACAGGTAAAAATCGATGGCTCCGGTTCGCAGCCGTTGCAATTGCTCGTCGAGGATGCGGTCGAAGTCGCCGGGGCTGTGGATCAGCCACGTCGGCGACTTGGTGGCCACACGTACTTTCTCGCGATAGCCGCCCTCCAAGGCCTGTCCCACAACGCATTCGCTGTTTCCGCCGTGGTAAATGTAAGCGGTATCGAGGTAGTTCACGCCCTGATCGATGGCGTAGCGCAACATCCGCACCGCTTCCGCCTGATCGACGTGAACGCTGCGGGAATCGCCATCTGTGGTAGGCAGACGCATGGCGCCAAATCCGAGCACCGAAACCTTCCAATCCAATTGCCCAAAGGTGCGATATTGCATGAAGTTCCCTTCCGTCTCCGCAAACCGCGGCGCGGTTGGCCACGCCGTCGCATTAGGATGCAACATGACCTGCGGAATCGCATAGGATGCGCGTCACAATGCAGGGGACTCCGGGAGTCCTGATGTGCCGGCGCGCGCTACAATCTTTTTGTGAGCAAAACCAATGCAGCCCGGCGCCTGGATCAATTCGGCATCGCCTATGAAATGCGGACATATGAGGTCGACCCCGAGGACCTCAGCGCCGAGTCGGTGGCCGCCAAGATTGGCTTTCCACCGGAACGGACGTTTAAGACGCTGGTGGCCCGGGGCAATCCGAATGGCGTCTGTTTTGCCGTCATTCCCGGCAACTATGAGGTGGATCTCAAGGCCCTGGCCGCAGCCACCGGAGACAAGAAGATCGAACTGGTGCCGCTGAAGGAAGTGCAGGCGCTGACCGGTTATATTCGGGGCGGGGTTACCGCCCTGGCGGCGAAGAAGGACTATCCCGTCTTTGCCGACGAAAGCATGAATCTGGCTGACATGATTTCAATTTCCGCCGGCGTGCGGGGAACGCAGCTGGTACTGGCTCCCACCGATTACCTGAAGGCCACGCGTGCGACGGTTGCCCGTATCAGCAAGCCTAAGAACGTGACGTAGGACGAAATGCAGTTGAGACGTTAGCGAACAATGCTCACCTGATATTCTATGGAGTTCAATCATTCTATTCAGGAATGCAGGATCCGGCCGCCGGCGCCGTCCCGCTTCCAGAGCAATTATTGAGGATTTCATGGCCGCAATGATCGACGCCATCAACGTGAAGCGCAAGATGTTCTTCGAGTTTGAGGACACGCCGTACCACTGCCTGGAAGCGGAGGTTACCACCCCCAGCGCCCGAGGCGCCCAGACGTTGGTTCGCCTGAAGATGCGCAATCTGCTGACTCGCGCGGTCTTTGACAAGACCTTCAAGGCCAGTGACAAGTTCAAGGAACCGGACCTGGAGATGGTTGAGGCGTCCTTCCTGTATAGCGACGGAGATGGCTCCCACTTCATGGATCAGGAGAGCTTCGAAACCCTGACGCTGTCCGAAGAGATGCTCGGCGATGCTCTGGACTTTCTGGTGGAAGGATCCATCATCCAAATCCACAAGTACAAAGGCAACCCCATCGGTGTGCAGCTGCCCACCCACGTCGACCTGGAGGTCGCCTATACCGAACCTGGGGCCCGCGGCGACTCCTCCGGCTGCAACGTAATTTTTTTTTTCAAGCAGAAGACGGCATACGAGATTCGCGTTCCTCTCTTCATCAAACAAGGCGAAAAGGTAAAAGTTTCCACCGAAACCCGGGAGTTCGCAGGGCGGGCCTGAAGCGGAGCAGAGGATCATCCGGCTAGCCTTTTTACCGAAAATTGATGATCGGTGCAAAGACAGGCCACGATTGTTCTTGATAGAATCTGCTTCTAGATTCACAGGCCCCAAGTAACCCGCAAGAAGGCTCCTTTCTTGTTCAGCTGGTTGTACAGATCCAGTGGGGATAGCCGGCTGCAAATAAGCCTGACGGACATACAAGGAAAATCATTCTGGAGAAAGAGATGGACACCAGAACAAGTGCTGCACCCCGGCTCGGCACCGGACCCGGCCAGCAGGCTCCCCTGGGAGTTGCGCTGCCTGCGAGTCAACGTCTCGCATCTCCTCCGGGAGATCCTGAAGCCCCCGCCCTGCCCCAGCCTACCCTGGGGGGCGACCGGTGGGCGCCGCGCGCGCTTGGCACTGCGGACGTGCGGCTCTTTGTGGAACGCGGCAAGTCTTAAAGCTGCCGGCCGGCAATCCGCGTTGCTGTGGATTTGCCGTCGAATGTATATTGCTTCCGGTAATCCCGGGAAACGACTATCCTGAATCCTGCAACTCTGATGACCTCTATCAAGAAGACCCGGATGACCCATGATCCGGGCGGCAAAGTGCGACGAGCACTGAAGAATGGCGTCACCGGCACCGCCAAGTTCGGTGGCGCTAACGGCGAGTATCGTTACCGGCTCACCCGGACATGGGATGCAGCCAAGCCTCGCGCGCTATTCGTGCTGATGAATCCAAGTACAGCGGACCCATCCTTTGACGACCCCACCGTCGCCAAATGTTGCAAATATGCCAGGGGCTGGGGGTATGGCGGTATCTTTGTCGGCAATACCTTCGCCTATCGCGCCACCAGCCAGAAAGAGCTGATCAAAGCGGCCGACCCGGTAGGCCCCAACAACGATCAGCACCTGATCGCAATGGCGAAGGATGCCGCAACCGTGATATTCGCCTATGGCCGGCCGGGCCATAAGGCTCTCCGCCCCCGTGGCCTGATCCTGGCTCGCCTTCTGGTCGCTCAGGCAAAGGTAAAGCCCTATGTCCTGCGCCTATGCGATGACGGCACGCCGTGTCACCCGCTTTATCTTCCGCAAACAGTGAAACCCGTATTGTGGAAGGTGTAATACCTCCCAAGTATCGTATTTACTTTGTTGATGACCACAAGATTAACCTTAGCGCAACCTCTGTTTCATCTTCAGTTCATCATTTCTGGTGCATATTGCAATTCAGTTACAAGACTTTACAGGACCCGGAGGGCTCGTGGTGAGAAGCGTATCCTACTTTTGGAAGGAGCCGGGGGCTCCCGCCGCTTACAAAACCGCAGTCTCTCTGCACGGGCACACCAACCATTCCAAAGAGGGTTTGTCCTTTATCAGCGACTACGCCAAGGACATCGGCATTCTGCGTTGGGCGTTGGCCCGCGAAGAACGGCGGGCCAAACGGAAAGGCGGCGTCCGGGTTGATTTCCTGAACGGTTATTGGCTCCCCCCGCTTTCCGCCCGCACGGCGTATGAGCTTGAGTCTGAACAAATCAACCGGCAGTTGGGGCTGGCAAGCCTCATATCCCTCACCGATCACGACAGCGTCGAAGCTCCATTGTTGTTGAGAATGTTGCCCGAATCGGCGCAAATTCCGGTCTCGCTGGAGTGGAGCGTCCCCTACAGCGGAACCGAACTGCACTTGGGGATACACAATCTTCCGGCAAAATCCGCGCATGACATCGTCAAGAATCTGATCACTTATTCCGCCCGGCCCAGCGACTCCGTCTTGCGTGAACTGCTGGTCATGCTGCACAAAAACCGGGAAGTACTCATCGTGTTGAATCACCCCATGTGGGATCTGTGCCGGGTGGGCGAGCGGCACCACATGCGGGCGGTATCCAGTTTTCTGGCGATCTTCGGCCAGTACGTTCATGCCTTCGAAGTGGGAGGCTTGCGCAGCTGGGAGGAGAACCAAAAGACCGTGGATTTGGCCGCCGGATGGAACCAGACGGTCGTCTCGGGCGGAGACCGCCATGGATACGAGCCAAATGCCTGCGTGAACCTCACGAATGCCGAAACTTTCGCGGAGTTCGCCGACGAAGTACGCCATGGCAAGAGTCACGTACTATTCATGCCGCAGTATGCGGAACCGCTGGCAATACGAATGATTCGGGTGGTGAATGACGTCGTGCAATCCTACCCCGGCAGTCCGCTCGGGGCCAGATGGGATGATCGCGTTTTTCATCCTGACCGCTACGGCATCGAGCGGCCGCTCTCCGCGTTATGGGAAACACCACCGTCCTACATTGCGGCCGTTTTTTCCGCTTTTCGGCAGTTTGAGTCCGCGCCCATGCAGCGCGTAGCTCAGGCGTTTCATCGCCCGCAGCAGCAACTGCGCATGAAGTGGAGCCGCGAAGCCTCATGATGACCCGTCCTTTGCGCGTTGCCCTCTTCGCTTGCGCCTACAACGAAATCGACGGCGTGGCCAATACCTGCCACCAGTTCGAGGAGTTTGCCAAGCGACGCGATCTGCCATTCCTGAATATTCATGGCGGCTTCGATCGTTATGTACAGTCCGACGGATCGGTATGCCGATATGAGTTTCAGCGGCGCTGGCCCAAATTCGCGCTCGACAAGAAACACGAATTCGACCTTCTATTCTGGCGGTATTACCGGGCCATGGAAGCTGCCGTCCGTGAGTTCAGGCCGGACGTGCTGCACATCACCGGGCCGAGTGAACTGGGGCAAACCGGGGCTCTCCTCGCTCATAAGCTGCAGCTTCCCCTGGCGGCCTCCTGGCATACCAACGTCGACGAGTACGCGGAACAACGTTTTCTGAGCACGGCAGAATTTTTACCGGAACCGGTAAGGCAAGCGATCGGAAGGCGAATCCGGGAAATTACTTTCCGGCTGACGGCGCGATTCTACCGGATCGCGCGCGTACTGTTTGCGCCGAATCCCGAATTGGTGAACCGTCTCGGCAAAGCCACCGGCAAACCGTGCCACATCATGTCGCGGGGAGTGGACACCAATCTTTTCAGCCCGGAGCGGCGCGATGCCGG
>CAZUCM010000154.1:3456-7360 GCA_964619235.1 uncultured Terriglobales bacterium | reverse complement strand
CGACTACTTCCAGACGCGCGGTTTTTTTGATGTGCGCGTCAGTTGGGACCGTCAGACCGTCGCCGGCGGACGTCTGAACGTGGTGTACAAGGTCACCCCCGGCATCATGCATAAATTGGTCGCCATTCACATTGAAGGGAATAAGACGTTTGACACCGAGCTTATCCGCGAGCGCATGCTGACCAAACCGGCCAGCAGCTTGTTGAGCCACGGCTGGTACAGCGAGTCGATTTTGAGCCGCGATATCGAGGTGATCCAGGAGACCCTGTACAAGGCCAATGGTTTTTCCCAGGCGAAGATCGAGCGGCAGGTGACCGACGACTATCAGGGAAGCAAAGGACACATTCTTGTGACCCTGCATATCGATGAGGGGCCGCAAGTTACGGTCGGGGCGGTGAGACTTACGGGGCTGCAAAGTTTCAGTCAGGAAGCGCTGGAAGCGCGCCTGGCCAATGAGGGCGCGGGACTTGAGACCGTAGCCGGCCAACCGTTTTCCGAAGCCAATGTGGCGCAAGATCGCGATGTGCTGATGGGCTTCTACTTCAATCATGGCTACCCGGATGTTCAAGTGGATGCCTCGGCCGCCCCCGGCACGGAGGCTCCCAATCGGATGGACGTCACTTTTACGGTGCACGAGGGAAAGTTGGTCAGGGTGGATCGAGTCCTGGTTTCGGGGCTGGAATACACCCGTCCATATACCGTGCAACACGTGATGCGGGTCGAACCCGATACGCCGCTGAGCCAATTGGCCATGCTGGATACGCAGCGGTCGCTCTACGATATGGGCCTGTTCAATCAGGTGGACATGGCGGTTCAGAATCCGGAGGGAAGTACCGATTATAAGAATGTGCTCTTCCAGATCCAGGAAGCGAAACGCTGGACCTTTAATTATGGGCTGGGTTTTGAATTGCAGACCGGCGGTGAGCCGCTGGATGAAATCAATAGCGCTCCGGCCCCCGGCATCACGCTGCCGCCGAATACGATTCCGGCCAGCGGTGTAAGCGTGGGGGCAAGTCCACAAGGTGGAACCGCGGTCAGCCCCAGCGTAAGCTTTGAAGTCACACGCATCAACTTTCGCGGCCGCGACGATACCGTCAGCTTCAAAACGGACCTGGGCAACCTGCAAAAAAGGGCGCTATTCAGCTATTCGGCGCCGCACTGGATCAATCGCGAAGGCCTGCATTTCACCTTCAGCGGGCTCTACGACGATAGCCGGGATGTGCGCACCTTTGCCTCCCAGCGGCTGGAAGGCGCTGCCCAGGCGGAAAAGATACTGACGCGCCGCGGCGATAACCAGCCGGTTACCAGCCTGTTGTTCCGCTACAGTTACCGGCGCGTGAAGGTGGATCCCAGCACGCTGGCGATCAGTGCGCCACTGATTCCTCTGTTGTCCAAACCGGTCCTGCTGGGCATGCCCAGCTTTACCTATATTCGAGACAAGCGCGACAACGTGCTGGATACTCACCGGGGCAACTACACCACCGTCGATTTTGGCGTTTCCGCCAAAGCCTTTGGCTCCGGATCGGTGACCGGCACCGCGGGACAGCTCTCCAATGGGGTGCTGACCCCAGCCGCAACGGCCGCCAACTTTACCCGCCTGGTAGCGCAGAACTCCAGTTACGTTCAGTTATGGAGAGACAAGCGCCTGGCCGATAGCGGCCTCGTCTTCGCACGCACCACCCGGATCGGAACGGAAAACATCATCGGCGGCAATGCGCTGGGTTTAACCATTCCTCTTCCCGAACGATTCTTTGCCGGCGGCTCCGATTCCGATCGGGGCTTCGCGCTTAACCAGGCCGGTCCCCGCGACTTGACCACCGGATTTCCCCTGGGGGGAGACGCGATTTTTCTCAACAGCCTGGAACTCCGCTTTCCTCCTCCCACCTTGCCGTGGGTGGGGAACAGTGTTGCTTTCGTCCTGTTTCACGATTTGGGCAATGTCTTCCAGACGGGCTCGCAGATGTTGCACAGCCTCTCCCGCTGGCAACAACCCAATCGTCCGGTCTGCAGCCAGGAGGCCGAGCATGAGGATTGCCGGTTCGATTACATGAGCCAGGCTCTGGGAACCGGCTTGCGCTATAAGACGCCCATCGGACCCGTCCGTGCGGACGTCAGTTATAACCTTAATCCGCCCAGCTTTCCGTATTACGTATGTACGATTGGTACGAATTGCGCTGATCCTGATGTGCTTATTTTTCAGCATGGAACGCTAAGACACTTTAACTTTGTCTTTAGCATAGGACAGAGCTTCTGATGCGTGGCCGTATTCAATTCGTGCTGCTGCTGGTGCTGCTTCTGATGGGTGTGCGCCGGGCGCGCTCAGGCGAGGTGATTGACGGCATTGTTGCCACCGTAAATGGAGTGGCCATCCTGCACAGTGATGTGGAAGAGGCGGTTCGTTGTGAGGCTTTGCTCGATGGTCACCCCCCGGCAGCCATTACGGCTGCCCAGCGGGAGGCCGCTTTGCAGCGGTTGATAGACCAGGAACTGCTCCGCGAGCAGATGGCGGGCGCTATTCCCGCGGCGAAGCCGGCCGAGGTGGCTGAGCGCATCCGCCAGGTGAGATGCAGCCTGGGTTTAGGCGGAAGTAGCGGCGGAGCTTGTGCGGAAGCGGCTCCGCAGGCAACTCAGCAAGGCATGCAGCAGCCGGAGAAAAGTGTGGCGCCGGGCGTTTCCGGTGACCAGGCATGGCAGAGCCTGCTGACCTCGTATGACATCAGCGAGGAGGAATTGGCGGAGCGTCTTTCCGTGCAGATGCAGCTTACCGCGTTCGTCGAGTCGCGGCTTCGGTCCACAGTGCGCGTGGACGCGGCGAGCATACAGACTTATTACCGGGATGAATTGCTGCCGCAACTGCGGCAACGAGGAATCACGGCGGATCCGCCGCTGGCCCAGGTGTCTTCGCAAATCGAAGAGATTTTGCGGCAACAGCGCGCGGATCAGATGTTGAATACCTGGTTGCAGAATTTGCGCCAGCAGAGCCGCATACGGATCGGAACGGAGCTTTCCGGCGAAGGGGCTGCCGCCGGACCCGATAATAAGTAGAGATTGATGCCGGAGCCGAATTCAAACTCGTTGGGTGAAGGTCCCACAACGAAAGACCCGGAGCGGGCCAGGCGTTTCCGCCGCCGCTTGCTGGCCGGGCTGATTGCCGCCGCAGCACTGCTGGGTATCGCGTTCGCGTTTGCCGTCTGGTATGTGCGCACACCCGGATTTCAAGCTTGGCTCCGTCACCGCTTTGAGACTCAATTGGAGCGCATTACCGGGGGGCGCGTGGAGCTGGGCTCCCTGGGCTGGGATCTGGGTACATTGCGGTTTGAAGCCCGTAATCTGACCATTCACGGTCTGGAACCGGCCGGCGAGGTGCCATATGCGCACGTGGACCGGCTGGCTTTGCAACTCAAGATTCTTTCGCTCTTCCGGCGCGAAGTCGGTTTGCGGTCGATCGAACTGGACCGTCCCATTGTCCATCTGATCGTTTATCCGGATGGCAGCACGAATCAACCGATGCCCTGGCGGCCGTCCACCGCCGGCAACTCGCCGATCGAGCAGTTGTTCGATATCGACGTGAATCAAGCCGCCATACATGACGGATGGGTGCTGATCAACCAGCGGTCGTGGCCCATGGACTTCAGCGCAGAGCACATCGCCTTAGCGTTGTCTTATGCGCGTACGGAAGACAAGTACCTGGGTGATCTGCAGGCCGGCAAAATTGAAATGGCCTCACCCGGGTTGTTGGGGCTTCCGATGACCTACTCCGCCGCTGCTTCCGATTGGATTCAGCGGCCGGGGAATAGAAATGAGGAAGTGAGCAGCGGCGGAGCCGCCCTCCACAAAGCTGGGATTGTGGCGCCAGCTGTGCCGCCCTCGCCCCTTGGCATGGAGAAGGCCGAAGTGCCGCGCC
>CAZUCM010000154.1:0-3446 GCA_964619235.1 uncultured Terriglobales bacterium | reverse complement strand
GGGCTGCCGGACTGGTTCATCTTTCCGGGTCGGCGAGCGCGCATTTCAGTTTGTGGCGTGACCATCTGCAGGTTGATTCGCTGCAGATTTCGACCAGCCATTCACGGCTCGAGGCCAAAGGCGGGATACAGGATTTCAATCATCCCGCCATTCGCGCCACATACTCCGCGGTTCTGGATGCTGCTGAAGTCGGCTCGGTTCTTGCCGCTCCGGAAATGCGCTCCGGCACGGTCAGCGTTAACGGGCAAGCCCAATGCAGCGAGCAGGCTTTCGCTTCCAGCGGCAAAATTGCCGTGCGCGATCTCGGCTATGTGGGGAGTGATTTTCGCGTTACCCATGTCTCTGCCGGTGCGCAGTTCACCGTGACCA
Organism: uncultured Terriglobales bacterium; assembly: GCA_964619235.1. Classification (GTDB taxonomy): domain Bacteria; phylum Acidobacteriota; class Terriglobia; order Terriglobales; family Acidobacteriaceae; genus CAZUCM01. Next base: position 3,077 of record CAZUCM010000154.1, on the reverse strand, counting down.
ATGACCGGTTGGCGCTGTCCCGCGTCGCAGCAAATCTCTTCGGGGGGACGGCGGCCGGGGAAATGGAGATACTGCACTGGCGAAGTGCCGGCGCTCCCGGGATGGCGGCGCAAACCGGAAGCGTGCATTTGCTGGCGCACGACTGGATGCTGCCGCAGCTGGCGAGCGCAGCCGCAACCACCGCATTGCCGCTGCTGAATCTCAGAGCGGAGGGGGCGGCCAGCGGCTCGGTGGATGCCCACTGGCGCAGCTCCCCGGCGAAACTGATAGCCGATTTCAATTGGGAGGTGGCCGCACCCTCGAATTTCACCCCGGGCAATCTGGCGGTGAATGCGCATCTAAAAGGGTCGTATGACCATGCCGCCGGCGCGGTACAAATTGACCATTTGAGTCTGGCGACTCCCGGCTCGCAACTGGACGCCTCCGGACGGTTGGATGTGCAGGCGTCCCAGCCGCCTGGCGCTGCCTCGGTGCGTTTTCGCCGCTCCGCCGTGGAAGTCGCCGTAACCACCCATAATCTGGAAGAGGTTGAGCGGGTCATGGGGGTTCTGGGCGGCCCCTCGACCTTGCCGGTGGAACTGCATGGACAGGCCTCTTTACACGGCGTATTGACCGGAACGATTTTCTGGCCGAGAGTGCTGGGCCGTCTGGAGGCTGACGATGTCGACTCGCTGTTTGTCGCCGGTGCCGGGCCCCGCCGCATTCACTGGGACACGCTTACCGCCGACGCGGAATTCTCCGGCACTGTATTGGGCGCCCATCACGCAGTTTTGAGGCGGGGAAATACACGGGTCGACGTGGATGGCGAAATTCAAATGAAAGACGTCCAGTTGGACGAGAACTCGCCTTTTTACGTGCAAGCCGATTTTCATAACGCGGAGGTCGAAGACGTATTGTTTGCGACCGGCTTGGATTCTGAAATCGCCGCCCTCGGCCACGCGCCGCCCGGTGTCCGCGTTGCGCCGTTTCAGGGAAAAGTCGATGGCGGCCTGCACATGGAGGGGACGGGAGCCGGTTTTTTGGGCCGCGCCAACATGGTGGTCACCGGCGCAAGTGTCTATGGCCAGCCCGTGCAGCGGATGAGCGCCAAATTGCGCTTCGGATCTCCGGCGCTGGTGGAAAGCAACCGGACGGTGGCGGAAATTCGACGCCCTTCCGGCATCAGGATAAAGACGGAGGCCGTTGCGCGGCAGACGGGCGGCGGACAACCGTCGATTACATTTGATCTATCTTCGATCCAGATTATGCAGAATGGAGCCACGGTCACCGGTGATGCCAGGTACAACCCGGACACTACGGCCTTCCACTTCGACCTGCGCGGCAGCGGCCTGAACCTCGGCAAGATGCGCTGGCTCCAGACCCGGCACCTGGCGGTCGCCGGCAATTTGAACTTCGCCGCCAATGGAAGCGGGACGCAAGCGGCGCCGGTGTTGAACGCCGAAATGCAGGTGAGCAACCTGGCGGTAAATGGCCAGCGGATGGGCGGGGCCCAGGCGAAGGCGGTCACCATGGGAGATACCCTTCACCTGACGGCACATTCCGCGGTAACGCCGTCAAATTGGAAGCTCGAGGGCTCGGCTCGGCTGCGCGGCGATATCCCCGCCAGCCTGAGCCTGACCTGCGATCAGCTGAGTATTCAGCCCTGGTTGCGCATGCTGTCGCAAGGGAGGACGATTGGCCAATCCACCGTGACCGGAAAATTCTCCCTGCAGGGTCCGCTGCGCTCACCGCGCGATTTGGCGCTTAGCGCGGAACTGGATCAGGTGCAGCTCGATGTGGAACGCGTGCAGGTGCACAACCAGGGGCCGGTGCGCTTCAGTATGGCGCAGCAGATTCTGCACGTGCAGCAGTTGCAAGTGAGCGGAGCTGATACGGCCCTGACCGCAAGTGGCGCCATTCAACTGACCGGGGAGCGGCAACTGGATGTGGAAGCCAGGGGGCAAGTCAATCTCAAGCTGTTGGAAAGTCTGGACCCGGCGACGATTGCGCACGGAATGCTCGACCTTGATGTGCACGCCAATGGAACCGTGACGCGCCCGCTGATCCGCGGCCGGTTGGACGTGACCAACGCCGCCATCTCCCAGATTGACCTGCCGAATGGATTGAGCGACCTGAATGGCCACCTGGTGTTCAATGAGGACCGGTTGCTGATCCGGTCGTTGAGCGGCAAGAGCGGCGGAGGCACTCTCGAGATTGGCGGGTATCTCACCTATGGCCGCGGGCTCAGCTATAACCTGACCGCCAAAGGCCATGACATTCGCCTGCGCTATCCTCCCGGCGTCAGCTCCATGGCGGAAGCCGACTTGCGGCTGACAGGCAGTCCGCAAAACGCGCTGCTGGCCGGCGATATCACCGTCACCCGTTTCGAAGTGAATCCGCAATTCGATTTCGCAAGTTACCTCGCTAAGTCGCGGCCGGTGACCGTGGCCAGTCCGGACTCGCTGATGTCGCGGCTGCGCCTGGATGTTCATCTGGTTTCCACTCCGGAGCTGCAGGTGCAGACCTCCCTGGCGAAGGTTTCCGGAGATCTGGATCTGCGGCTGCGGGGAACCGAAGCGCGTCCGGTGCTGTTGGGGCGGGTCAATATTACCGAAGGCGACATCTCTTTTAACGGCACCAAGTACCACATGGAGCGCGGCGGCATCAGCTTTACGAATCCCGTCACCATCCAGCCGGTGCTGGATATTGAAGCCACCACGACCGTGCGCGATTACGACATTAATCTGGGATTGCACGGCCCGCTGGACAGGTTGAGTACGACTTATCGCTCCGATCCGCCCCTGGCCACCGCCGATATTGTCAGCCTGCTGGCCTTCGGCCGCGTACGGGAGGATCTGGCAATGCAATCGGCCAGCGCCTCCAACCTGACGCCGGAGGCGCAGACGGTTCTATATCAGGCGTTGAATGCGGCCGTCAGCAGCCGCATGCAGAAGCTTTTCGGCGTCAGCCGCATCAAGATCGACCCGCAGGCCGGCGGCGCCGAAAACAATCCCGCCGGTCCGCGCCTGACCATCGAACAGCAGGTGGCCAACAATATCACCCTGACCTATATCACCGATGTGACCCGCGCCAACTAT
>CAZUCM010000153.1:0-7408 GCA_964619235.1 uncultured Terriglobales bacterium | reverse complement strand
GGCAGACCGTTATAGGCAAACGATCCGCAGGTGATCGACAGGACCGGAACGGCCTTGTTGATTACGATCGTTCCGGTGCCCGACCACGGATAGTGGTTAGCGTCGCCGGGGCAGGTCAGGTTCACACTGCCACCCGGAATGTTGGTAACCGAAGTGGAAGTGCAGGCGCCAAATCCTCCGGTGATCGTACAACTATGAGCGTTACCGTCGTAGGCCAACGGACCGGGGCAGGATACGGCCGGCGACTGTGCAGCCATGTCGATCGTCAGCGTGCTGCCGGTGGTAACGACATTCGCATAGTTGGAATCGGTACTGGTAAAGGTACCAGTCACAGGATAGCTTCCGGCCGTGGTCTCGCTGGCTGGGCTGAAACTCCACGTGCCACTTACCGCCGCACCGCTTATGCCTGTCGCCTGCGCTGTGCAGCTGTGGGGTGTTCCGTCGTAAATAACCTCAGAGCACGTCATTGTCACAGCCGGGATCGCCGGCGTAACGTCGATGGTTATCGTCTGGGTTGCCGTGGCGTAATCAATCGTATCCGCCGGCGTGAAGGTTACCGAAAGCGTTTGCATGCCGGCGGTCAGCACCGTACCCGCCGGCGGCAGATAAGCAAAGGCGCCCGGCACCGAGGACGTTGCATTCAACTGAGTTCCGCTCAGCGCCGTTCCATAGGTAATTGCCGCCGGGGGCGTCCAGGTGAGCGTCGGCGCAGCCACAAAAGTGTAAGTCGCCGTCGCCACAGCGCTAGTGGAATAACCGCTGGCCACGGCAATCGCCGCGATTGTCTCCGGAGAATTAACCGTGATCGCACCCGTGTATACGGTGGACATGGTTGTCGGCGTCGTTCCATCCGTGGTGTAGTAAATCGTGAACCCCGCTGCGGCATCTGAAATTGTCAACTTCTGCGGCGAATCATAAACACCCTGCGCCAAACTGAAAATTGGCGCAGGAGCCGCTTCGATGGTTGTGGGGAAACGGTACGCCCAAAGGTCGTTGAGAAAGACAAGAGCGCCCGAGGAATTGTAGCCGCTTCCGCCAAACAGCCACAAATTGCCGCCGGCGTCGGTCCAGCTGACCGCAAAATCCCGGCCGCCAGGAGTATTTCCCGCAGCAGGGATACCCTGCGTGCCATACGCTCCGGACTGGTTGCCCAGGCTGGCCCCTCCCATCCATGCCCACTCGCCGGTCAGCGGACTGAACTGCCAAAGGTCGCTGAGATAGAAATCTCCACTGGTCCCGGAGGCGGAACCGCCGTATCCGCCGAACAAATGGATATTGCCGATGCTATCGATCCAGGAGACCGCACTCGCCCGTGCACCGGGAACATTTGCGGCGGAAGGCGTGCCTAGCGTGCCGTATGCGCCCTTTTGTCCGCCTGTGCTGCGCCCGCCCATCCACGCCCATTCCTGAGTGGAAGGACTGAACACCCATAGGTCATTGAGATCGTGCATGCTGTCGCCGGAATCGTAGCCATTTCCTCCCCAGAGCCAGAAATTGCCGGCGCTATCGGTCCAATTGACCGAAGCCCCACGGCCCCCGGGAATGCCGGCAGCGGAAAAAGCTCCGAGAGTGCCGTATACGCCGCCTTGGTTCACGCCGCTGTTTCCACCCATCCAGGTCCATTCAAGGGTGGAAGGATTAAACTCCCAAATGTCGTTGTAATAAACTTCGGTGCCGGTGAGGTTATAGCCGTATCCGCCAAACAGCCAGAAGTTGCCGCTGCTATCGACCCAAACGTTCGCCAGCCATCGGCCGGAGGGAACATTGCCGGCAGCAGGCACGCCCAGGGTGCCGTACACGCCGGGCTGTCCTTCGTCTGATCCGGGCACTTTATTGCTTCCTCCCATCCATGTCCACTCACCGCTGGAAGGACTGAACTCCCAAAGATCATTGAGCGCACCAAAGGTGCCGGAGGAGTCATGCCCAGCCCCGCCAAAAAGCCAAAAGTTGCCAAAGCTGTCGGTCCAGCTGGTTGCACGGTATCGGCCTCCTGGAATGTTTCCGGCGGCAGGCACGCCCAATGTGCCATAAACGCCTGCCTTGCCATCGAGGTTGTTCCCGCCCATCCATGACCAGTTGCCGCTGGAAGGATTAAACTCCCAAAGATCATTGAGAGTGCCATAATTGCCGGCAGCATCCATTCCATCTCCGCCGAACAACCAGAAATTTCCGTTACGATCAGTCCAACTGACCGCGCTATACCGGCCTCCTGGAACGTTTCCTGCGGCGGGAACCCCTAACGTGCCGTATGCTCCGGGCTGGTTCCCCGTGCTACTACCGCCCATCCATGTCCAATCTTGTGGCGCAGCCAGACCAATCTTGTAGGTTGCAGATGCAACGGCGCTGTTGGAATAACCGTTGGCGGTTGCAATGGCTTCGACCGTTTCCGTGGACTTGACTGTGATCGCTCCGGTGTACACGGGGGAGGCCGTACCAGGGGTTGTCCCATTGGTCGTGTAGTGAATGGTTGCGCCAGACATGGCATCGAGGATCGTCACCGTCTGTGCCGCCGGGTAAGTTCCAGATGCGATGGAAAACGACGGCGCCGGCGCTGCGGGCGCGGCCAGCGTGTACGTTGCGGTGGCCACGGCGCTGGCAGTATAGCCTTCGGCCTCGGCAATTGCCGCAATCTCTTCCGTGGACTGGACGGTAATCGCGCCCGTGTATAGCATCGACGCTGAGCTGGGAGTCGTTCCATCGGTCGTGTAGTAGATTGCGGCTCCGGGCGTTGCATCTGCGATCGTCACCACCTGCCCCGAACTATAGGTTCCGGAGGCCAAACTGAAGGCCGGCGTAGCTGCCGGCAACGGCGTCGTAGAAAGCTGAAACTCCCACAGGTCATTGAGCAGAACACCGGTAGCACCAGTGGAGTTGGTGCCGTAGCCACCGAAGAGCCAAAGATTTCCGCTGGAATCGGTCCAACTGGCTTCAAATTCCCGTGCCCCGGGAGTATTCCCGGCGGCAGCCGCGCCCAACGTGCCATACACGCCCGGCTGGTTGCTGAATTCACTTCCGCTCGTCCACGTCCATTCCCCGGTGGAAGGATTAAGCTCCCAGAGATCGTTGAGATCATGGTTCCCGTCCGTTCCGGTAGAATCCAAACCATACCCTCCAAAAAGCCAGAGGTTGCCGCTGCCATCGCTCCAAACCGCCGGAGCGTTTCGGCCACCAGGAATGTTGCCGGCGGCAGGCGTTCCCAACGTGCCATACACCCCCGGTGATTGATACTGGTCGCTTCCACCCATCCATGTCCATTCGAGGCTGGATGAATTGAATTTCCAAAGGTCATTGAAATGGACAACAAAGCCGTTGGAATTGAGGCCTAGCCCTCCCCAAAGCCAGAGATTGCCGCTGCTATCGCTCCAACTTCCCGCCAGTTCCCGGCCCCCTGGAGTATTCCCGGCAGCGGATATCCCCATTGCGCCGTATACAGCCACTGGGTCGGCAACCATGCTTCCGCTCATCCAGGCCCATTGACCATTGGAAGGATTGAACTCCCACAGGTCGTTAAGGTAGCCAAACGTGCCGGCGGAATCAAAGCCGACGCCTCCAAAGAGCCACAAGTTGCCACTGCCATCTATCCAGGTGTTCGCCTGGTAGCGGCCTCCTGGGATGTTTCCGGCAGCAGCGGTTCCCAGCGTGCCGTAAACTCCGGAATGGCCTTCGCCGGAGCCCGGGAGTGCGCTGCTCCCGCCGATCCATGCCCATTTCTGAGTGGAGGGATTGAACTTCCACAGGTCATTGAGATAACCCAGCGTTCCGGTGAAATCGTAACCATATCCACCGAGGACCCAAAGATTACCGCTGCTATCACTCCAGCTGTTTGCCCCTTCGCGGGCTCCGGGAACGTTGCCGGCAGCCGGAACACCTGAGGTGCCATACACTCCAGCCTGGCCATTTACGTTTCCTCCACCGATCCATACCCATTCACGAGTGGAAGCATTGAATTCCCAAAGATCGTTAAGATAACCGTCCGCGCCGGTGGAATCGAAGCCGTATCCCCCAAACAGCCAGAGATTGCCGTTACTATCGCTTCCACTGACAGGCCGCTCCCGGCCCCCGGGAAGGTTCCCCACCGCAGGCGTCCCCAACGTGCCGTACACTCCAGGCTCGTCCCCGGTGTTGCTTCCGCCCATCCATATCCATTCGCGGCTTATCGGCGCCGGGCTGATGACCAGCGTACCCGTAGCCGTACCCGGCAGGTAGCCGCTATTGGTGCAGGTTACGCTTTCCGGATAGCTTCCGGGGTTTGTCTCCGGAACCAACCCGGTGCACGACGCCTCCACGGGCGCGGGCGTGACCGTGCAGGTATGCGGATTGCCGTCATAGGTCACGGCTGGACACGATAGCGTCACGAACACGAACGGTTCTGAGCTGATCAGCAACGTACCGGTTATAGATCCGCCGCTGTAGTTGCCATCGCCACTGGTGAAGGTTGCAACCACTGTGTAACTGCCGGCATCCGTAGGCGCCGCGGCGCTGCCGTTATAGGTATAGCTCCACGCACCGGCGACTGGGAGGCCTCCGATGCCGGTGGCCGAGCCGCCCGGCGAGCAGCCTTGCGGGCTTCCGTTAATAACTGCCAAATTGCAAGTCAACGACAGAACCGGAGCGGCTGGATTGATGCTGGCGGTAGTGGTGGCGGTGGTGGTGGACAAGACATAATTCGTTGCTGCCGTACCACTCAGGGTCATGCCCGTTGCCGTCACGGTGATGCCCGTTCCCACGTTGGCGGAGGCAAAGGCCGCCGCCGCGGCCGCGCAGGATACTTTACCGGCATCCGCCGCGATAACTCCGGACTGCAGCGTGCAGGCGCTAATCGTTGCCGTATTGGTACCGTCAAAGGTTTTATTGGCCACAGTCACGCCCGCTGTCACCGGCGCCTGACTGACGATGAGGGATGCATTCGAGCCGGAAGACATGGCAAAGCTACCGCCGCCACTATAAGCAGCGGTCGCCGTGTGCGCTCCCGCGATCGGCAATGGATTGGTCCAGGTGGCGGTCCCCCCGGAGAGCGTCAGCACCGGCGAGTTCAGGCTGCCGTCAGTGAAGGTCACGGTTCCCGCCGGCGTTCCGGTGCCGCTTACGGGCGTCACTGTGGCTGTATAGGCCACCGGATTGCCGTATACCAGGCTTGCCGGCGAGGGGCTGACGGTCGTCGTAGTGGCGATTTCCGAGTTGGTCGTCAGGGTAAAGGACGGAAATACCGGCGCCGCTCCGCACACAATGGAATTACACCCTGGCGTTGCCGAGAGATAGCTGGTGTCCCCGGAGTATTGCACCGTATAAACGTGGGTTCCGGCGCTGACGCTGGGCACTGCGAAATTGGTAATGCGTTGTCCGTTTACGTTGGCCGTGCCAATCGAGCTGCCATTATCGAAAAAAGTAAGCGTTCCGTTGGTCGCCGGCGCCGTGAAGGTGGACGAACCGTAGGTGGATTTTACGATCGGCTGGACGATGGCTCGCAAGGTCACCGGACTGCCCGGAATCACGCTGTTGGCCGACCCGAATAGCTCTCCCGCCAAATAGGTGAACTTTCCCGTGCAGTCATATGGCGGATTGCTGTTGCCGCCGCTGTTGTCGGTCACGGTAATGCCGTCGCTGCCGTTAAGCGCATCGAGCGTGGCATTCAGGCTCACCGGACCGGGACCCAGGATAAAACTCGCGAAATCAATGCCGTATTCGCTTCCCGGCGTCTGCGTGGCGTAGAATTCGCCAGTCATCTGCGAGGCGGTGTAGTTAAAAACGACGTTGTCCAGCGTTACATTGTAAAGCGGATAAGAGACCCCATTGTAGTTGTACCCCTCCAACGCCGAAGCTCCATTGTGCGGAGTGCTGTCATAATTCAGAACGTTCACGTTCTGCAGCGTGATGTCGTGGAAATTGGGATAGGCGCCGGCGGAGCTTCCGTATGCCTCATTGTAATAGGGATTAAAGATAAGAATATGCCCGCCGTTCTGAATGCAGAGGCTGTCATAAAGGACATTCTTGACCTCGCCTCCCCGGCTGTCGTCGGACTTGATGCGCAGAGAATTCTTCGACGAACTGCCGTAATTTCCGTTGTTGTCGATCGCTATGTCCGTGACCAGGATGTTCTCAGCACCTTCGGTGGTATAGCTCCCGATGGAGATGCCATGGCCGGCATAGAGATGATTGTGCGCAATTGTGGCATTGGAAACGTGCGAGCTGCCTGCATTGAAGGCAATTTGGTCGTCTCCATCGCTCATGAAGGAATTGACGATCGTAACGTTGCTGGATCCGGCCGGATCGATGCCATCGGTATTGACGGTGTCGGCGGGGGTGCTGACCTTCACGTCATACACGAGCAAATCATTGCTATTACCGATAAAGTGAATTTCGCCGGGATTCTGCAGCGTAATCTGATACAGCGTGAAGTAATCGGAGCTGGCGGAAGCGCCTCCCAGGTTGATCAGCTTCGGGGCGCAAGAGCTGCCGCAAAAGCCCCAGACGCTGCCCTGCCCGTCTATGATGCCGTAGCCCATGATGCCCCAATAGCCCATGGCGCCCCCTGTGTACGGCGTAACGGTCGAGCCGGTATTCGGGCCAACTTGTATAAATGGCGTGCTACTGCTGTTGCCCTGGTCGGCGTACAAGGTTACGTCGGGATCGACGATCAAAGTCACGCCGGACGGCAGCGTTAGATTTCCGCTCAGAAATGCGTTGCAAGCGAGGTTGCCGCAGGACGTACTGCTGGGGTTCAGCGCCAGTTCCACTCCGGCTGCCGGCTGCCCAGGCGCCGGTTGGCAACCGTTCAACGCACTCTGCAGGCGTGTTGTGTCCAAAGCGCCCTCGTTGAAGTTGGCGGCCGATTGCTGCGCGTATAACAGGGCCGGCACGCCATTCAGGATGCATAGCGGCGGATAAGATGGCTGCGGAACCGCAGGATTCAGTCCAGGCCAGCGGCTGTCGCCAGTCACCTGGGAAAACGCCAGGGACGCGGTCAAGAGGACCAGCAGCAGCCATGCGGCAAAGCACGCAAAAATTGCAAATACCCGGAACTGCCGTTTCGCCATATGATTCCCATTCGCATAGAATTCCTGTCGCTTCATACGCCATCTCCTGAGCGAGATTCCGCAGGTCTGCCGCCTGAGGTGAATTGCGCTTGCATTGCAATCTATAAGCGCGATATTACCGAATTGTTACCGCCGCATCATTTTCTTGATACATATGGTGGAAAATACACTCCGGCAGGGGCCTTGCCCAAAGCGATAGCCGCTTGAGACGCACCTACTCACGAGGCTCAGCCTTGGGCTGGCCTCGTGTTCCTGTCAATCGATTGCAAAGTGCCTCAGCTAATCGCCGGCACTCAAGGTGTAGAACACCTTCGAACCCGTAACCGGATCGGTAAAGGACAACGTCCCGCTCGCGGCGCCACCCACCGGCAGCT
>CAZUCM010000152.1:0-7436 GCA_964619235.1 uncultured Terriglobales bacterium | reverse complement strand
CACTTGACTTCGGTGGCGCCCCAGGAGAAGTCCACGCTCTTGACGGCCACGCCGAGCTTCTGGAAATAACAGCGGGTCACGTTGACCAGCTCGGTGGCGATGATTTTGCCGCCCAGGTCTTGCGGCTTCTGGTACGGCGAATCTTCCGGCACCGCCAGCACCCAGCGCACCTTGCCGCGGCTCTGTTTGGCATAGACCAGGTCGCAAACCGTCTTCACGGTCAGGCCGCTCTCCTGCACCCAATCGAAGCCGGTGAGCCCGGCATCCAGCGCGCCGTGCTCGACATAGCGCGCCATCTCCTGAGCGCGGATCAGCATGCATTCCAGTTGCGGATCGTCGGTGGCGGGGAAATACGAGCGGCCGTTTTCGTAGATTTTGAAGCCGGCATCGGCAAACAATTGAAAAGTGGCCTGTTGCAGGCTGCCTTTGGGGATTCCGAGTCGCAGCTTCATCGCCGCCCCTCCGCATCCGCCAGCAGATCTTTGGTAAAGCAGGAGCGCGTGCCTTCGTGGCAAACGATTCCGGCGCCTTCGACGTGTACGCGGAACAGGACGGTATCAACGTCGCAATCGGTGGTGGCGGTCACCACGGACAGGCGGTTGCCGGAGGTTTCTCCCTTGGTCCACAGCTTGTTGCGGGTGCGGCTGTAAAACGTGACATAACCGGTAGCCAGGGTCTTTTGCAGGGCTTCCTGATTCATGAAGCCGAGCATCAGCACTTCGCCGCTTACCGCATCTTGCACGACGGCCGGCGCCAGTCCCTGCATTTTGTCAAAATCGACCTTAATCATAATTTCTCCGTTAACGAAATACCCAAACCTGCCGCGCAGAAGCAAAAAGGCCCGCTGACTTTGGCAGGTCAGCGGGCCTTGGAACCTTTGTCTCTTTCGAGAACCTCTTAAGAGACCTCCGCTGACACGCTCGCCGCGTGATGGTGGTGGAAATGGCGATGATGTGCCCGCGAGGTCATCGCTCTAAATACTAGCCAGCCCCGGGGATACCTGTCAAACCAAAATGCCGATGAGCGCAATCGGCTTTCCAGCTCTTATTTTACAGTTTGCGGCGGGAAGTGTGGCGCGGCGCTACAACCGGGCATTTCCGGGGGCGCCGTTGTACCTGCTTCCGCAGCCGTTCGCTGATGAAATTCAACAGAATAAGGCCGGCGGGTATATGCATCGGGAGGCGACGTGGTGGAATCAATAGGTGGATATGCATATGGCCCCAATCCGGTGGCGCCGCCGCGTTAGAGCTATTCAGCGGCGCGCACGTGAACTGCAGATGATCGCCAAGGGTGTGCTTTCCACCGATCATCCGGTGCTGGCGCATCTGGTGCCGATGCGCCGCTGCAATCTGGCTTGCGCCTATTGCAACGAATATGATCGCGATTCCAATCCGGTGCCGCTTTCCCTGGTGAGGCGTCGTCTGGATTTGCTGGCCAACCTGGGCACCAGCGTTATCACCATCAGCGGCGGCGAGCCGACGCTGCATCCCGAACTGGATGAAATCCTGGTGCACATTCGCCGCCGGGGGATGATCGCCGGCCTGATCACCAACGGCTATCTGCTGACCGCAGAACGCATTCAGCGGTTGAATCGCGCCGGCCTGGATCATCTGCAGATCAGCATCGATAATATCGAACCCGATGAGGTTTCCAAGAAGAGCCTGAAGGTGCTCGACCGGAAACTGCAGTTGCTGGCCGAGCACGCGGAGTTCCACGTGAACATCAACACCGTGGTGGGCGGCGGCGTGCGCCATCCCGAGGATGCTCTGGTCATCCGCCGGCGCGCGCTCGAACTGGGTTTCAGTTGCACGGTGGGAGTGATTCACGATGGCAGCGGGCAGCTGCGGCCGCTTCCGGCGGCCGACCGGGAAGTGTATTGGCGCATGCGGGAGCTCGACCAGAGAAGCTACGCGCGTTTTGGAAAATTTCAGGACAATATCGCCGAAGGCCGTCCCAACGAATGGCGCTGCCGCGCCGGCAGCCGCTATCTCTATATTTGCGAGGACGGCCTGGTTCATTACTGCTCACAACAGCGTGGTTATCCGGCGGTTCCGCTGGAACGCTATACGAGCGAAGATCTGCGCCGCGAATTTCTTACCGAAAAACCCTGCGCCGCAAATTGCACCATTGCCTGCGTACATCGCGTGGCCTATATCGACGCCTGGCGCATGCCGCAACACGCTCCCGCACCGGTCGTCCGCCCGGCCGAGGGATTGGTGCAGATTGAAGGGGATTAGGGCTCAGGGTGACACCCGTGTTGACGGGAGTTCTATTTGCCGGCGGCCAACTGCGATGATTTGGCGATTGTTCGATACAACAGCGCCGCGGCAACGGCGGCGGCGAGGAGCAAAATAGCTCCCGGCAGGGGTTGGTGCAGCAAGAGTTTGCCGGTGCCGAATAACGTGCAGTACACCAAAGCGCAGCCGAGTATCCAGGCATAAAGATTGGATCCAAGATCGCGCGTGGCGGGGACTTCGAGGGCCAGCCTGGCTACCGGTTTCCAGCCGCGCACGTCCGGGCGCACGCGGCGGTAGAAGGCCAACAATACTTCTTCGCGCTCGGGCCGGGTGGCAAAGGTTACGGCCAGCCAAATCAAGGTGGTAACGAGAGTCGTGGTGAGGGCGGTCTTGGCAAACACGACCGAGCTATTTCCGGCAAAGGGCTTCCAGGCATTCAAGACCAGAGTTACGGCCAGGGAACTGGCCATGGCGGAAATCTCGCTCCAGGCATTGATGCGCCACCAGTACCAGCGCAGCAGATAGACGGCGCCGGTGCCCGCACCGATTTCCAGCACCACTTGCCAACCCGAGCTGATGGAAGCGAGATTGACGGAGACCCATGCCGAGACGATCACCAGCAGCACGGTACACAGGCGGGAGACCATTACGTAATGTTTTTCCGATGCCTGGCGGCGCAGGAAACGCCGGTAGCAGTCGGAGACAAGATAGGAAGCTCCCCAATTCAACTGCGTGGCCACGGTGGACATGAAGGCCGCCAGAAACGCGGCAATCGCCAGACCGCGCAGCGAGTGGGGCAGGTAATGGTTCATCACCAGCATGTATCCGGTTTCCGGATGCTGCAGGCCGGGATACAAAACGATTACAGCCAGGGCGGTGATGATCCACGGCCAGGGACGGATTGCGTAATGCGCCACGTTGAACCAGAGCACAGAGAACATGCCCTGTTTCTCGTCGCGGGTGCTGAAGATCCGTTGCGCGATGTAACCGCCGCCGCCGGGTTCGGCGCCCGGATACCAGAAGCCCCACCATTGCAGGCCCACGTTGACCAGGAACGCGGCCAGGGGAATCATCCACAAAGGCTCGGCGGTAAGTCCGCGGGAAAAATCGGGCAGGAAGGCGGTGGGCGAGGAAGCCCGCGGACCGGCCTGGGCCTGTGCCGCCGCCAGTTTGGCGAGCAATGCATTCATGCCGCCGGCCGCCACCACCGCGTAATAGGCGATGGCAATCACGACCGACATTTTCAGCACGAACTGAAACAGGTCGGTCCACAAGACTCCCCACAGTCCGCCCAGGGAGACATAGAGGCCGGTAAAGGGAATCAGGAACAGGACACAGACGGCCAGCGCCGCGCCATCATTGCCGGCCCACATGCGGCCAAAATGCGCGGCCATGAAACCGCCAGTGGTCTTCAGCAACGGCGTATCGGCCAGGGTGACGCCGACGATGCTGGTCATGGCCTTGGTAACCCAGCCCAGGATGACGCAATTCATCAACAGTCCGAGATAGATGGCGCGAAAGCCGCGCAGGAAAGCGGCAGGCTTGCCGGAATAACGCATCTCGGCAAACTGTACGTCGGTGAGCAATCCGGAGCGGCGCCACAGGCGGGCAAAGAGGAAGACCGTCATCATGCCGGACAGCAGGAATCCCCACCACAACCAGTTCCCGGAGACGCCCTGGGTATACACCAGTCCGGTGACCACCAGCGGAGTATCGGCGGCAAAGGTGGTAGCCACCATCGAGGTGCCGGCCAGCCACCAATTCACGTTGCGGCCGGAGGCGAAGTAATCGTCAACGCTGCGTCCCGAGCGCGAGCGGAAGAATAACCCCAACGCCAGGGTGATAAGCAGATAGGCGAGGATGGTGAGCCAGTCGAGCGGACTAAGCGTCATAAAGAGATTTCACCATTCCTGACATCCGGATCAAGCCAACTGCATTTGTTTCAGAATAAACGCATAATCGAAGGCGACTTCGCGCAAGTAATCGTAGCGGCCGCTGGCGCCGCCATGGCCGGCGCCCATGTTGGTCTGCAGGAGCAATAGATTTCCGCCGGCCTGCAGCGCGCGCAGTTTCGCCACGTATTTCGCGGGCTCCCAATACATTACCTGGCTGTCGTTGAAGGAGGTCTTGATCAGCATAGCCGGGTAGTTTTTCGCGGCCAGATTGTCGTAGGGCGAGTACTGCAGCATGTATTCGAAATCGGCCCGGTTCTTGGGATTGCCCCACTCCTCGAATTCGCCGACGGTGAGCGGCAGAGACTCATCGAGCATGGTATTGATGACATCCAAAAACGGCACCTTGGCGATGATGGCCTTGAATAAGTCCGGACGCAGATTGGCGACCACGCCCATCAATAATCCACCGGCGCTGCCGCCTTCGATGACCAGCTTCTTCCGGTCGCCATACTGCACGCCGGAGGGCAAGCGGGTGGTCAGATACTCGGCGCAGGCGATGAAGTCGGTGAAGGTGTTCATCTTTTTTCGCATGCGGCCGTCGTCATGCCACGCCTTGCCCAAGTCGCCGCCGCCGCGAATGTGCGCAACCGCGAATACGACTCCGCGATCCACGAGGCTGAAGCGGTTGGAGTTGAAGCCGGCATCCATCGGCATGCCATAACTGCCGTAGGCGTAGAGGAAAAGAGGCGCACTTCCATCCAGGACCACTTCCTTGCGGTACACCATGGAAACCGGAAGCTGCACGCCGTCCGGGGCGGTGGCGAAGACGCGGCTTACCCGATAATTGGCGGCGTCGTAGTCGCCCAGCACTTCAGTGCGTTTCAAGAGCGCCGATTCGTGCCGCTTCACGTCGAAGTCGTAAACGCTTACGGGAGTGATCAACGACATGTAACGGTAGCGGTACTGTCCGGTATCGAACTCGCGGTTATTTTCCGGCGAAACCAGATAAGCCGGTTCGGGAAAGGGTACGCGTTGCGATTCGCCGCCGGCAAGATCCACGATCCGGATTTGCTGCAATCCCCGCTCGCGCTCGTGCACAACGTAGAAGTCTTTGAAGAAGTGCAGGGATTCCAGCATCACCTCTTCGCGATGCGCCGTCACTTCCTGCCAGTTGGCCTTGCCGGGCGATTGCACCGGCGCCTTGACGATGCGGAAGTTTCGGCCGGTGTCGCTGACCCGCATGTAGAAATAGTCGCCATGATGATCTGGAAAATACTCGATTTCCGGCTGCCGCGGTTCGATCAGACGCCATTCGCCCCCGGGCATGGCGGCCGGCAGGAAGCGCACTTCGGTGGCGGTATGGCTGGCCGACTCCAGAAAGATGATTTCCCGGCTGAGCGACCGGAAAGCATACAGATTGAAACGTTCGTCGCGTTCTTCATAAATCAGCTCATCGCCATTTCCGGCGGGATGGCTGCCGAGGGCGTGCCGGTACAGCCGATAGTGCCGTTTGGCGGCGTCCTCGACGGTATAAAACAAGGTGCGATTATCGTTGGCCCAGACCACGGAACCGGTTTTTGCGATGGTATCGGGCAGCAGGCTGCCGTTGCTCAGATCCTTTACCTGGAGCGTGTACTGGCGGAAGCCGGTGTTGTCAGTGGAGTAGGCCAGCCAGCGTCCGTCATCGCTGACCGTATAGGCGCCAACCGACATGAAACTCTGGCCTTCGGCAAGTTGGTTGACGTCGAGCGTAATCTGCTCCGGCGCGTCCAGCGAGCCGCGTTTGCGGCACAGGATGGGATACTGCTTGCCCTGCTCCGTGCGCGAGTAATAGAAGTATTCGCCCTGGCGGTAAGGAACCTGGACATCGGTTTCCTTCAGCCGGGCCAGCATTTCGCTATAGAGCTGCGCCTGCAAGGGTTCGGTCGGCTTCATCACGCTATCGGTGTAGGCGTTCTCGGCTTCCAGGTAGGCTTGCACTTCGGGATTGCTCTTGTCGCGCAACCAGGCATAGTCGTCCAGCAGCTTGCGGCCGTGGATTTCCGTGACCTGACTCTGTTGCCGGGCTATGGGGGGCTGAACAGGCGTTTTTATCATCGGTGACTCAGCAATTGGAAACCTTTTCGATGGCTTTGGTCAAACCCGCGGCAGCATATACGAACGGTGAGCGAGGATCAGAAGTGGCGCCCTACGCCCGGGGGCATGATATTTTTTCTGAGCAGCGAGGAAGAAGCGCTGGCGGCATCGGTTGCCGCCTGGGGAGACGGAAGAGGGCCAGTTTGCGGCGCCGTATCGGCGGCCGGGGTAGTGCCGGGAGGCGGGTCGGCCAGGCTGCGGTCCAGGCGCAACAGTAACGATTTGGCGCTTTCGTATCTTTGTTCGGTCTCGACCAGCGATACTTTGGCCGTCAGTTTCACGGTTCCGCCCGGTACCATGAATTCTTTTTCCTTAATGCATTGTTCGAGCTTGCCGATCAACATTTCCACTTTGTGCCGGGGGGAGTTGGGTTCGATGATGAGGAACTTGACTCCGTGATAGCGGCCGATGTGATCGTAAGTTTGAAACATGGTGCGCAAACGTTCCGCTGCCTCGTGCAGTACGTTGTCACCGGTGGCGCTGCCAAACCGCTGGTTGACCTCTTCCAGCCCGTCGAGTTTCAACAGCAGCAAAAACAGAGGATCATCCGCTTTTGAGCAACGGCTCAGGTACTGGTCGACAAATTTCAAAATCGATACCCGATTCCATAAACCGGTGACCGCATCGCGAGTGGCCTGGAATTGGGCTTCGCTGGCTACGGTCAATAGCTTGCTCTGGGAGGCCAAAAAGCGGCCGGCAACGCGCAGGCGGGCGCGCAGTTCATTGGACTGGACCGGCCGGGGCAGGCAGATATCCGCGCCCGCTTCCAGGCAGTCCAGCGGGTCCTCTTTTTCGCTCTTGGGGAGGGAAACGATCAGATAGGTGTAGGGATACATCCGGGTCAGGCGTATTTCCCGGCAGACATCGGCGCCGCTGACACCGGACAACTTCCAGTTCAGAATGGCCAGCTGTGGCGGATCATCCCCGGTCATAATGCGGACGGCCTCGGTGCCATCTTTGGCATCGACCGGCTCATAGCCCCAGACCTTGATCATTGAGGCGATCTGTTCTCGAGCCGCTTCCTCGTCGTCTGCAATCAGTAGCTTCAACCGAAGCCATCCTTGGGGCAGATTGCCCACGGGCAGAAGGCTTCTCGTTTGCCATCCGTAAACTGCCCTCTATTCATTAGAAGTCGGCAAAATGCCGGTTTTCTTTAGGTATTTCCCGG
>CAZUCM010000151.1:0-7437 GCA_964619235.1 uncultured Terriglobales bacterium | reverse complement strand
TCTTCCTGTTCTTCGTCTTCTGGGAAGCCATGCTGGTGCCGATGTACCTGCTGATCGGCATATGGGGCGGGCCGCGCAAGCTCTATGCGGCCATCAAGTTCTTCCTGTACACCCTGGCGGGCTCGGTGCTGATGCTGCTGGGCATTCTGTTCCTGTACTTCCATCATCACACCCTGACCGGCTTATACACCTTCAGCCTGGATGCGCTCTACCAGACGGCGCCGCTGATTGGCCGGCCTTATGCCTTCTGGCTTTTCCTGGCCTTCTTTGTCGGCTTTGCCATCAAGGTTCCGATGTTCCCATTCCACACCTGGCTGCCGGACGCGCACGTGGAAGCCCCAACGGCGGGTTCCGTGATTCTGGCCGGCGTCCTGCTGAAGATGGGCACCTACGGCCTGATCCGCTTCTCGCTGCCGTTTTTCCCGTCAGTGGCGATGGATCCCAAGGTGCGCGGCTGGATCATCGCGCTTTCCATCATCGGCATCCTGTACGGCGCGCTGGTTTCGCTGATGCAAAAGGATATGAAAAAGCTGGTGGCGTACTCATCCGTCAGCCACCTGGGCTTCTGTACGTTGGGTATCTTTGCCATGAACCAGGCGGGCCTGAGCGGATCGGTGCTGCAGCAGATCAACCACGGCATCTCCACCGGCATGCTCTTCCTGATCGTCGGTATCCTTTACGAGCGCCGCCATACGCGTGAGATCGCCGAATACGGAGGCATCAGCAACGTGATGCCGGTGTATGCCACCATCACGCTGATCGCCTTCCTGTCGTCGCTGGGACTGCCGCTGCTGAATGGCTTTGTCGGTGAGTTCACCATCCTGCAAGGCACATTCATGGAGAGCAAGGCCTGGGCGGCCTGGGCGGTTCCGGGAGTCGTTCTGGGTGCTGCGTACCTGTTGTGGCTCTATCAGCGCGTATTCTTTGGGCCGGTCACCAACCCCAAGAACGAGAAGCTGCAGGATTTGAATTTGCGGGAGATCTTCGTATTCGCTCCGCTGCTCGCAGTTGCGTTCTGGATTGGCCTGTATCCGAAGCCGTTTTTCCAGATATTGGAAGAACCGGTCAACCGGATCGTGGTGGCCACGCGCGGCCCGCTCTATCCGCTGAATGCGCCTGCGGCTCCGGTGGAAGCGGCCAAGCCGGTGAATGAGCTAACGAAACCCTTGGCGGCTGCTGTCGCCGAGGCAGGGAAGTAGACGAGGCAAGCGCCAGTGCCGATGACGATCACCAATTTCTTTACCAGCACCGACTACCTGCTCACGTTGCCCATGATCATGTTGGCGCTGTTTGCCATGGGCATCCTGATGATCGACCTGATGCTGCCGGCGGAATGGAAGCGCATCAACGCCTGGACGGCGCTACTTGGCGTGGCCTTCTCCGCCGCGGCGGTATGGAAGGTGCAGCACGCGCACTTCCGGAGCGGCCAGTCCGTTGTCGGCGCCTACGGCTACATCGTTGATGGCATAGGCACGATGAAGGTGGATAGCTTCGCCATTTACTTCTTTTACCTGTTCCTGGCGGGAACGGCGATTTCCATCCTGATGTCGGTGAAGTATCTGGAAGTGGAGCGGGAAGACCACGGGGAGTTTTATTCCCTGATGTTGTTTTCCGTAGTCGGCATGATGTGCATGGCCGCCGGCATGGACATCGTCCTGCTCTTCATCGGCCTGGAACTGATGGCGCTTTCCACCTACGTTCTGGTGGGCTTTCTGCGGCGCGACCGGCGATCCAATGAAGCGGCGCTGAAATATCTGCTGCTGGGGGCGTTCTCCAGCGGCATTTTTGCCTACGGCCTGTCACTGTTTTACGGCCTCACCGGCAGCACCAATCTGGAAGTCATCGCCGCGAGGCTCGCCGAGCACATGCGATTGCATCCCAGCGATCCGGTTGTCCTGTTGGCTTTGCTGACCACCGCCACCGGACTGCTGTTCAAGATTGCGGCTGTACCCTTCCATCAGTGGGCGCCGGATGCCTATGAAGGCGCGCCGACCTCGATTACCGGATTTATGTCGGTGGCCGTTAAGTCGGCGGGCTGGGCAATGCTGTTACGCATCTTTCTGTGGGGCCTGCCGGCATTGCGTCCGTTGTACGTCCCCCTGCTGACCTTTGTCGCGATTGCAACCTTGATCGGCGGAAACCTGGCTGCGCTCACCCAGACCAATACCAAGCGTCTGCTGGCGTACAGTTCGATCTCGCATGTCGGTTACATGCTGCTGGGCCTGGTAGCCAGCGATGGCCTTACGAATAGCACCGGGATTTTGGGCATTCTGGTCTACCTGCTGGTCTATACGTTTATGAACCTGGGCGCCTTTGCCGTGATCACCTCATTGCGCCGCCGCGAGATTATCGGCGACGAAATCGACGACATGGCGGGGCTGTATTCCAAGGCCCCGGTGGAAGCCGTTCTGCTGCTGGTGTTCCTGCTTTCGCTGGCCGGAATTCCGCCGTTCGCCGGATTCTGGGGTAAGTACTTCATCTTCCTGGCGCTGATCCAGACGGGGCACTATACATTGGCGGCGGTGGCCGTTCTGTTCGCCGTGCTGGGCCTCTACTACTACTCGGGCATGTTCAACGCAGCCTTTATGAAGAAGGCTGAAGACTCCGAGCCGGTCACCGCCGGCATGGGCATACGGATGGCGTTGCTGGCAACCGGCCTGGGAACCATCGTGATTGGAGTGTTCCCGAATTGGATGATCAAGGTGGCCTACGGCTCGCTCAGTCTGCCCGGCGTGACTTCGTTGATGGGATGGATGCGGTAGCGGCAGGGAGATGACATCGCAAGAAGATGTCTGACGGCAAGAAAGAGCGAAAGGCTAGCGTTCCGGCATGCCGGGACTGTCGTGGGGCGTCCCGCCCCAGCAGGTGTGCCGCATGACTGATCCTCGCCCGAGAAACCTCTGGCTCCAAATGGCACGCTACAGCCAGCTGGCGCTGGTCTTACCCGCTTGTACCGTCGTGGGATTGGTGATCGGCTGGGCGTTGAGCCGCTGGCTGCATCATTTCTGGCTGGAGATTGCCGGCCTGCTGCTGGGCATTGCCGCCGGATTCGTGGAACTGGTGCGTACGGTGACCAGTTCGACGGATCAGTAGAAATCGATGACGGTCGAAAGCCAACTCGCACCCTCGCCGGAAGCCGAAAGCTTCTATGCGGGAGCGATCGGCCGGATTACCCGCAACATGCCCGCGCTGGCACTGCTGGGAGCTGCGCTGCTCTGGTGGCGGGTGGGAGGATTTCTGGCAGCCGGGTTCATCGTCGGCTGCATGATTGCGTACGTCAATTTCTACTGGCTCAAGCGGGTGGTAAACGCCATCGCCGAGCGGGCCACGCAGGGAGCTTCGGGCGGGCATACGCACGGAATTGTCGCGCGTTTCCTGGTGCGGTACGCTTTAGTCGCCGTCGCGGCATATGCTATATTGAGACTTTCCGTACAGAGCTTGCACGGATTGTTCATAGGCTTGTTTTTGCCGGTTGCGGCTATCCTTTGTGAAGCCGCGTATGAGGCTTACACGGCGTTGCGGCGCGGCCTTTAAAGGTTGGCGGCCAATCGGCCATGGGTGACCATGGCTCGCCCGAACGCAGGGGATAACAGTAGATGCCAGAGCAACTTCCTTTCACGAAGCTCCTGAACCACCTCTTTGGCGGTCTGGCCAATTCTCTTCTGAACGCCGTACATGCGCCGCACCTGGCGGCCGCGCCCATTCCCAACTATGTGGCCATGCAGGTTCTGGTGGTCATAGGGTTGATCGTGGTGTTTGCGGTAGTGCGCATGCGGTTGTCGGTGGAGAGTCCGGGTGGTTTACAGCACACGTTCGAGGGCATGCGCGGCTTCATCGTGGGACAGAGCCGCGAAATCATCGGCAATCATAGCGAAGGCTTTACCGCGTTTCTGGTGACCTTGGGCCTTTTCATCGTGATCTGCAATTTACTGGGATTGGTGCCCTGGTTCGAGTCGCCCACGGCGACACCTTCGGTGCCATTGGGCTGTGCGATCGTGGCTTTCATTTATTACAACGCCCAGGGAATCAAGCATGCGGGACCGCTCAAGTATGCCAAGCATTTTGCCGGGCCCATGCCCGTGTTGGCGCCGCTGATGGTTCCCATCGAGTTGATCAGCCATTTAGCCCGGGTCATGTCGCTCACCATCCGTTTGTTTGCCAATATGTTTGCCGGCGACATGGTGACGCTGGTGTTCTTTTCGCTGGTGCCCATAGGCATTCCGCTGGTCTTTCTCGGCTTGCACATCGCGGTATCGCTGTTGCAGGCGTACATTTTTGTGCTGCTGACCACCGTGTATCTGGCCGGTGCGGTGGCCGAAGAGCACTAGGAGTTTCAAGTTTCAAGTTTCGAGTTTCCAGAAGGCCCGGGACAACTCGAAACTTGAAACTGGGTTTCGCTGTTCAGCGTGAGGGCGGCTGCACGGTATGTCGTCAACCACCAACTGCGGCAATTCATAAAGGAGCAACACAATGCGTAGAACTCTGAGCTTTATCCTTCTGGCGATGGCCGTTTTGTGCTTCGCCATGCCGGTATTCGCCCAAGGCGGCGAAGCCGCCGCTTCCGGTACCAACTGGGTAGCGATCACTTCCGGTTTCGCCATGGCGATTGCCTCGGGGTTGTGCGCCCTGGGACAAGGGAAAGCCACCGCGGCCGCCGCGGAAGGTTTGGCCCGCAATCCTGCCGCCCGTCCAGGAATTCAGCTGGTGCTGATTCTTGGCTTGGCGCTGATCGAATCTTTGGCCTTGTATACGTTGGTGATTATTTTCGCGAAAGTGAAGTGAAAACCGGGATCTTGCGCAGAGGCGCTGAGAGGAAAACAAAGAGACAGGTACAAGGCCGAGCCCTGCACCTGTCTCTTTGATTTTTTGGTTTTACTCCTCTGCGCGAGTTTCCGGGGTCTATTTTTATTTCAACATCCCCTGCACCGACGCAATCGCATACCCCAACACCCTGCCCGGCATCACGCCTAAATAGATGGTGAGAATCAGGCTGGCCGAGAGCGCCACTCCGAGGCCGAACGGAATCTTGATGGTGGGCACTTCCTCGCTCGGCTCTTTCATATACATGACCACGATGATCCGCAGGTAGTAATACGCCGCGATGGCGCTATTGACGACGCCAATGATGGTCAGCCAGATCAGGTTGGAGCCCATGGCTGCCCGGAAGACGTAGAACTTGGCAAAAAATCCGCCGGTTATGGGAATACCGATCAGCGAGAGCAGGAAGATCGTGAGGATAGCGGCCAGCGCGGGAGCGCTGCGGCCCAGGCCGGTGTAGTCGTCGAGGGTGACATAACGCTCGCCCTGATTGCCGAAATGGCTGATCACCAGGAACGCGCCCACGTTCATCGCCGCATACGAGGCGGTATAGAACATGGCTGCCGGAATGCCGATCGCCGGCGCGGCAGTGAACGCCACCAGTAGATAGCCGGCATGGGCGATCGACGAGTAGGCCAGCATGCGTTTGACATTGGTTTGTACCAGTGCGCCCAGGTTGCCCAGGGTCATCGAGAGCACCGCCAGCACCCAGATCAGCCAGAACCATGCGGGAATGCTGCCGGCGGCGGCAAACAGGATGCGCAACAGCACGGCAAACGAGGCCGCCTTGGGCGCGGTGGACATCAGGCCCACGATGGGCGAGGGTGCGCCTTCGTATACGTCCGGGGTCCATACATGGAAAGGTGCGGCGGCCACCTTGAAGCCCAGGCCGACGATCATCAGCGCCACGGCAACAAAGGCCAGCATCGGCGCGTGCTCGGAGCGCAAAATGGCTCCGATTTCATAAACTTTGGTCGATCCGGTCGCTCCGAACATCAAGGCCACGCCATAGAGGAAGAAGGCGGTAGCGAAGGAACCCAGCAGGAAGTATTTCAGTGAGGCCTCGATGCTGGTGGCGACATTGCGCCGGAAGCCGGCCAGGATATAGGTGGAGATCGACGAAATCTCCAGCGCGACAAAGACCAGCACCAGCTCCACGGCGGAAGACATCAGGGTCATACCGACGGCGCCAAAGAGAATGAGAGCGTAGTATTCGCCCAGGCGGATCTTTTGCACGTTCAGGTACTCGAACGAGCCCAGAATCACCACGGCGGTGATCAGCGTTATCACCAGGTGGAAGAAGACGCTGAACTGGTCCACGCGCACCATGCCGCTGAAGGCCATGCCGGGGTGGCTGGCCATGCAGAAGCAGGAAACAATGGCCGTCACCGCGCCCACGAAGGCCAGCCCGCCCAGGGCCTTACGGTTGTTGTCCGCGGGCAGCAGTGGTTCGATCAGCATGACCAGCATGCCGAAGATGGTGAGCACCAGCTCAGGAAGAATGCGGAGATAATCGCTAACGGCTGGAATCATATCAGTGCCCGATCACCTGCGATGTGTATTGCAGCATCGGCATAAGCGCCAGGCGCACGGCCGAGTCGATGTTATGGATCCAGATCAGCGGCGCCACGCCCATTACCAGCGCCATCACTGCCGCCGGCAACAACGCGGCTTTTTCGTGCAATGCCAGGTCGGGTAAAGATGCGTTTGCCGGGTTGGTCACCTTGCCGAAGAATACGCGCTGGTACATCCACAGCAGGTAACAGGCGCTCCAGATCACCCCGGTGGCGGCCAGTATGCCGTAGAGCGGGCGCGCCTGGAAAGCGCCGCTCAGAACCAGAAATTCCCCGATAAACCCGTTCAGCAAAGGCAAACCCACCGAGGCCAATACGATAAACAGGAAGAAGCGGGCAAAGGCCGGCATGGGAGTGGCCAGTCCGCCGAATTCCTTGATCTCGAAGGTATGCCGGCGATCATGGAGGATACCGCACAACATGAAGAGCCCGCCGGTGGAAATGCCGTGCGCCAGCATCACAAATACCGCGCCTACCATGCCAAGCTGCGTGAAGCTGAAAATTCCCAGCACCACGAATCCGAGATGGCTGACCGAGGAGTAGGCCACCAGCTTCTTCAGGCTGGGTTGCACCATGGCGACCAGTGCGCCATAAATGATGCCGATGATGGCCAGCGCAATGATCCAGGGCGCGTTGCGATGCGCCTGTTCGGGGAAGAGCCCCAGATTAAAGCGCAGCATGCCGTAGGTGCCCATCTTGAGCAAAACGCCGGCCAGCAGGACGGATCCGGCGGTTGGCGCCTCCACGTGCGCATCCGGCAACCACGTATGCAGCGGAAAGAGCGGAACCTTGACGGCGAAGGCGACAAAAAATCCCAGAAACAGCAGCAGGGAAGCGCCGGCAAAGCCGGGAACGTGGCCGGCGCGAATCGAGTTCTGCAAGGTGACGAAATCGAAGGTGCCGGTGCGGGCATAGAGCCAGAGAATGGCGGCCAGCATGAACACCGAAGCGATCATCGTATAGAGGAAGAATTTCACCGCCGCGTAAACGCGCCGCTCATGCCCGTACATCCCGATCAGCAGGGCCATCGGGATCAGCGTAGCTT
>CAZUCM010000150.1:0-7443 GCA_964619235.1 uncultured Terriglobales bacterium | reverse complement strand
ACCTGCGCGCCATTGGCAAAGTCGCCGAACTGCGCCTCCCACAGGACCAGGGTTTCGGGATAGTCGCGTGAGTAGCCGTATTCAAAGCCCATAACGGCGGCTTCCGAGAGTTCGGAGTTATAAACTTCAAAGCGCGCCTGATCGGGGGAGAGATGGCAAAGCGGAATGAATTCGCGCTCGGTTTGCGCATCGATCAGAGCCGCATGACGCTGGTTGAAAGTTGCGCGCTTGGAATCCTGCCCGCTGAGGCGCACCGGCGTGCCTTGGCGCAACAGGGAAGCGAAGGCCAAGGCTTCCGCCATGCCATAGTCAACCGCCTTTTTCCCGGCGCCCATGGCCAGCCGATCGTCCAGCAGGCGCTTGATCTTGGGGTGGAGGTGGAAGTCCTGCGGCACTCGCGTCAAGGCTTCGCTGAGACGGCGCACCTCCTCGGCCGGGATGCCGGTAGCAACCTCATATTCCGGCCGGTGAGGTCCGCCGGTATAGGCCGCCCAGTACTCGGGCAGTTCGCGCATCACCGGCCGTTTCCCGCGTTTCTTGCCTTCCGCCAGGGCGACTTCGTACTCGCCGCGGATTGCGCTCAACAGGGGCGCCGTATCCAGGCCGGTCTGCCGGGCATAGATTTCAAATAGCGGGGGATGCTGCCTGATCTTTTCATAGAGCACCGGCTGGGTGATGGAGGGATCGTCCACCTCGCTGTGTCCGTGCCGCCGGTAGCCAATCAAGTCCACAACCACGTCGGTGCCGAAAGCATAGCGGTAGGCGGTTGCGATTTTGCCTACGCGCACGACGGCGTCGGGGTCTTCGCCATTTACGTGAAAGATGGGAATGGGCAGCCGTTTCGCCACATCGGAGGCAAAGCGCGAAGATTGAATTTCGGTGGGAGTGGCAGTGAAGCCGATCAGGTTGTTGGCGATGATATGAATGGCGCCGCCGATTTCAAATCCGGCCAGACCGGAGAGATTCAGCGTCTCGGCCCAGATTCCCTGGCCGGCGAAAGCGGCGTCGCCATGAACGACGATGGCCAGAATCTGGTCGCGCGCTTCGTCCTGGGCGGCAGAGTTGTCCGCAGAGGCCGCGCCGTATGGCGTCAACCGGATCTGTTTGGCCCGGGTCCGGCCCATGATCACCGGATCGACCGCTTCCAGATGGCTGGGATTAGAGGCGAGGTGAATACGAATCACCGAGCCGCCGGAGGTGGTGTAATCTCCGGTGCTTCCCACGTGGTATTTGACGTCGCCGCCGCCGAGCACGCTG
This sequence comes from uncultured Terriglobales bacterium, assembly GCA_964619235.1. Classification (GTDB taxonomy): domain Bacteria; phylum Acidobacteriota; class Terriglobia; order Terriglobales; family Acidobacteriaceae; genus CAZUCM01. Next base: position 6,186 of record CAZUCM010000150.1, on the reverse strand, counting down.
CGCGGATCGACGTCTTCGAAGTTGGAGAAGATCTCTTCGGGGCCGCGGCCCACGATCTGCAGCATCACATTTAGGCGTCCGCGATGGCTCATGCCCAGCATTACGGTAGTCGCCCGGCATCCGGCAGCGGAATCCAGAATGGCGTCCAACAGCGGAATCAATGCGGTTTCGCCTTCCAAAGAGAAGCGCTTGGTGCCCAGGTAGCGCGCCTGCAGCACTTGCTCGAACAGTTCGGTCCGGATCAACCGGGCCAATATGCGGTCGCGCGGTACCGGCGACGGTGCGGCTTCCATTTGCCCGGCAATCCATGCCCGGCGCTCGGGATCGGGAATGTGCATGAACTCGACGCCGATGGCGCCGCAGTATATGGCGCGCGCCCGTTCGGCCGCTTCGCCCGTCAGACGCAACTCCGGATGCTGCATGGGCGGCAGCCAGCGCCCGAGCGGGTCCAGCCGGGCGTCCAGATAGCCCCAGCGCCGGAAGGTTTCCCAGATTCGCAGCTCGGATTCCGTCCGAGGGGCGGCGGGCGATTCCGCGGGAGAATTCAGAGTTGTGCTCATAGCAGATCCAATTTGAGTTGATGCGGGCGGGAAAGTCGAGGACTCTGTAGAAAAAAGCAGTTCATAAAAGCTTACGTTTTACGGTTCACAGTTTGCAGCCGGCCCCCGATTGCTCTCCTGTGGCTGCAAACCGTGAACTGAAAACCAGGCGGTCACTTGCAAATCGCCGGTTGCCGCCAGACGCGGACCGCCAACCACAGGGAGATCAGCAAAATCAGCGCAATCACGATTTGCGAGGTCAAACAGAAGATGCACCAGGTAAATAGAACGTATTTCTCGATATAGGTGAGGCGGAGGGCGAATCCCATGCCGCACAGCGCGCCCAGCACGACCATCAGGCTGGCGCAGCGGCTGCGTTTGGCGAAGAGCGCCAGCCCCATAAGCAGGCCGTAGCCGGCGATTCCGATCGCCGCCACCGGCAACTTGCCGATGGCCACGCACATGGCGGGTGCATGGGAAGCAGCATGCGTGCCGAAGGCTTGCGGGAGCGGCTCAAAAAAGGCAGGGCCGACCTTCGAAAAAGCGCTCCGGTTCACGATGTCGCAGTTGAAGTTGGCGGCCACATCGCAATAGTCGTTTTCCGCAGTGGAGTAATGGTTGCGCAGGGTCACAATCGAACAGGCCATACCCACAATCGACAGGCCAAAGATAATCCAGCCCAGCACGGCGGAGATGCGGGAAGGGGTAGCGGGTACCACAGGAGCGGTTGGAATGGAGGTGGTGCTCATGGCAGCTTGCATCCTGTCTTCTGGCTGAGTTGTTCCATGGTTTCGACGGCTTCCACCCGTTCGCCGTCGGCAAAAACCCAGGTCGGGTAGCGCTTGATCTGCATGCCCTTGCAGGTGTCGTTCTGCACGGTCATGGGCTGGCCGAAGGTGCCGCACTCGACATAGTGGATGTACTGGAAGGCCTCGCCAAATTTTTCCTTCTGTTCGGCGCAATGCGGGCAGAGGTAATGGCCGTACATCGTAAGCTGTTTTTCCGTGAGGCACTTGGCGAACCGGTCGAGTTTGCCGGCCTTGGCGGCCTCATCTTTCTGGTCCGGCAACATCACGACCGAAGACGGAGCCTTGGCGGGAGCCGCCGCCGCTTTGGCTTCAGGGGTGGCGGCCTTTGCCGGCTCAGGTGACACCGCAGCCTGGGGCGTGGCGGCCACGGCAGGCTTCATGGCAGCCATTTCATCGGTCTTCGGCTGGTTGTTTGTACCCTGTTCCTGCTTCTTACACGAGAGCAACAGGCAGCCGCCGCAAAGCGCAACGGCAAGCAGATAAAGTTTGGCTGATCGCATGGGTCTCATTTTAACCTGACAAGCGGCAGAATTTCGAGAGTTAGACTGGCCTGGGGCCAAAACGTCATCCGAGGGGCATCCCGAACGGAGGCGAACAGGAAAGCCCGAAGTGAACCCCGGGCAGCGGCGCGTCAGATGGCGATTATAATACATGTTATAATCTTACGATGGCCACCAAAGTGAAAGTCACCACTGTCGGCAGCTCCACGGGAATCGTGCTTCCCAAGGAGATTCTTGAGCGTTTACAGATCGAGAAGGGCGACATCTTGTACGTCATCGAGACCCCGGGTGGTGTACAGCTGACGCCGTATCAGCCGGAATTCGCCAAGACCGTCGAAGCCGGACGGCGGGTGATGAGAAAATACCGCAACACCCTCCGGAAGCTGGCGGAATGAAGGAACCTGCCTGGATAGGACTGCCGGAGACGCTGATGCTGCATGACATGCAAATGGCGGCGTTTGGCGGGGCCGCCGGTGTCCGTGATAGGGGCTTGCTGGAATCGGCGCTGGCCCGCCCGCGACATCTGCTTTTGTATGAGAGAACGAAGCCCTCGCTGGAGCGCCTTGCCGCGGCTTACGCCTTCGGCATTGTGAAGAACCATCCTTTTGTTGACGGCAACAAACGCACGGGAATGGTGGTCGCCTTTGTCTTCCTCGATCTCAACGGCATCGAGATGAATGCGAGCGAGGAGGACGCATACCAGACCTTCATGGATTTGGCCTCCGGCCGGCTCAGCGAAAAGGAGCTTGCGGAGTGGATGAGGCTGAATCGGTAAAAAAAAGGCAGGGCCGAAGCCCTGCCGGAATCATCAGACCGAAATTGCTAGCGCACGATTGCCTTGGCCATGGGGGCGTAGCTGCTGAGCACCTTCATGTAGTTGGAGCGCTCGAAGTTCGCCGGATTGGAGACCGATTTGGCGCTCATCGAGCCCTGCATCTGTTCGATGGACTCATATTCGTGCTTATCCAGCCACTCGCCGAGATCGGCAATGAGTGGTTTCAGATAGCCAATGCCATTCTCCAATACCGCGGAGGTAGTCATGGCAACCTTGGCGCCGGCCATCATGCACTTCACCACGTCTTCGGCCGTGTGAACGCCGCCGGTGATGGCGAGATCCGCCTTCACCTTGCCAAAGAGCAGGGCCACCCAGGTCAGGCGGGAGCGCAGCTCGTTGGAGCGGCTCAATTGCAGGGTCGGCACGACTTCCAGGTTCTCCAGATCGAAATCCGGCTGGTAGAAGCGATTGAACAGCACCAGGCCATCGGCACCGGCCATATCCAGATGCTTGGCGAAATTCGCGAAGGCGCTGAAGAAGGGCGCCACCTTCACCGCCAGCGGGATACGCACGGTGGAATTCACGGTGGCGACCAGCTCGGTGTACATGGCTTCCACTTGATCGGCAGTCAGGTTGGCATCGGAGGGCAGATGGAAAATATTCAACTCCAGCGCATCGGCGCCGGCCTCTTCCATCAAGCGGGCGTAACGTATCCAGCCGCCGTTGCTGACCCCGTTCAGGCTGGCGATCACGGGAATGGAAACCGCCTGCTTCGCCTTGCGGATTTGCTCCAGGTAAGCGTCGGGCCCGATGTTGTAGCCGGTGAGGTCAGGGAAGACCGTGACCGCTTCGGCCGAGACGTCTGAGCCGGAGGCCAGAGCGCGGTCCAGGGTGCGGGCTTCCATGTCGATCTGTTCCTCGAACAGGGAGTGCATCACCACGGCCGCGGCGCCGCAGTCTTCCAACTGCCGCAGGTTTTCGATTTCCCTGGACAGTGGCGAGGCCGAAGCCACCACCGGGTTTTTCAGTTTGAGGCCGAGATACTTCGTTCCGAGATTAGTCATTGCCCGCCCCTTTCGCTTGTGCGGCTTCTTTCTGGGGCGTTGGTCCGCCAGCGGGGGCCGCAGCCATCTGCTCATACAGCTTCCAACGCATGTTTACGTCTTCCTGCGCTTCCACCAACAGTTTTTTGGCCTCTTCCGGATTGCTCCGGGTCAGCATGGTGTAACGCGTTTCGTTATAAATGTATTTTTCCAGCGGGAGCGCGGGAGCTTTGGAATCCAGTTGGAAGGGATTCTTGTCCTGCTTCCGCAGATCGGGGTTGTAGCGCAGCAGCGGCCAGTACCCGGATTGCACGGCCAGCTTCTGCTGATCGAGACCGTGAATCAGATCGTAGCCGTGGGCGATGCAATGGGCGTAGGCAATAATCAACGAGGGGCCGTCGTAGGCTTCCGCTTCCAGCAGGGCCTTGAGGGTTTGCATATCGCTGGAGCCGAAGGCCACCCGGGCCACGTAAACGTTGCCGTAATTGATGGCCATCATGGCCATGTCTTTCTTGGGCCGCGGCTTGCCACCGGCGGCAAACTTCGCCACGGCGCCGCGGGGCGTGGATTTGGACATCTGGCCGCCGGTATTCGAGTAGACCTCGGTATCGACCACCAGGACGTTGACGTTACGGCCGCTGGCCAGCACGTGATCGAGGCCGCCGTAACCGATGTCATAGGCCCAGCCGTCGCCGCCCAGAATCCAGACGCTGCGTTTCACCAGCACGTCGGCCAGCGAGAGCAGGTCCTTGGCTTGCGGCGAGGTTTCGCCCGCCATCTTCTGCCGCAGCACAGCCACGCGCTCGCGCTGCGCGGCAATGCCAGCCTGGGTAGCTTGTTCGCCGTTCAACAGGTCGTTCACCAGTTGATCGCCCAACTTGGCGGCGAATTTGGGCAGCAATTCGCGGACATATTCCGTCTGCTTATCGACCGCCAGGCGAAGGCCCAGTCCGAACTCGGCGTTATCTTCAAACAACGAGTTGGCCCAGGCGACGCCGCGGCCTTCCTTGTTGAAGGTGTAGGGCGTGGTTGGCAGGTTGCCGCCATAGATTGAGGTGCATCCGGTGGCGTTGGCGATGAGAGCACGGTCGCCGAACAGCTGCGTCATCACCTTGATGTAAGGGGTTTCGCCACAACCGGCGCAAGCGCCGCTGAACTCAAACAGGGGCTGGAGCAACTGAATGTCCTTCACCTGGCCGAGGTTGAGCTTGGTGCGGTCGGTTTCGGGAAGATTGAGGAAGAACTCCCAATTGCGGGCTTCGCTTTCCCGGATGGGAGGCTGGGCGACCATGTTGATGGCCTTGTGCTTGACTTCCGTCTTGCTCTTGGCCGGGCAGGCTTCCACGCAGATGCCGCAACCGGTGCAGTCCTCGGGCGCCACCTGCAGCGTGTACTTCAGGTGCCCCATGTCCTTCCAGCGCGCGGGAACGGCCTTAAAGGTTTCGGGAGCGCCGGCCAGTTTGTCGTCGTCATAAACCTTGGCGCGAATGACGGCGTGCGGACAGACCAGGATGCATTTGCCGCACTGGATGCAGAGCTGCTCGTCCCAGACGGGGATTTCCAGCGCGATATTGCGCTTCTCCCAGGCGGCGGTGCCGCTGGGGAAGGTGCCGTCGATCGGCATGGCGCTGACCGGCAGATTGTCACCGTCGCAATTGATGATGGCGCCTACGACCTTCTGCACGAATTCAGGGGCCTCGGCGGGAACCGCCGGATGCATATCGAACTTGCTGGTGACCGCGGCCGGCACCTTGACCTCGAACATATTGGCCAGGGCGGAATCGACGGCGGCGAAGTTCTGTTGCACCACGGCGTCGCCGCGCTTGCCGTAAGTCTTCTTGATGGCCTTCTTGATGCCTTCAATGGCCTCATCGCGCGGCAATACGCCGCTGATGGCGAAGAAGCAGGTTTGCATGATGGTGTTGATGCGGCCGCCCATGCCGGTATCGCGAGCGACCTTTACGGCGTCGATGACGTAGAACTTCAACTTTTTGGTGATGATCTGCTGCTGTACGGCGCGCGGCAGGTTGTCCCAGACTTCATCCGGTCCGAACGGGCTGTTCAGCAGGAAGGTGGAGCCGGGATCGGCCGAGCGAAGCACATCGACGCGCTCCAGGAAGCTGAACTGATGGCAGGCGGTAAAGTTGGCGCGCGTGATCAGATAGCTGGAACGGATCGGCTTGGGCCCGAAGCGCAAGTGCGAGGTGGTCATGGAGCCGGACTTCTTCGAGTCATAGACGAAGTAGCCCTGGGCGTTGAAATCGGTGTCCTCGCCAATGATTTTGATGGAGTTCTTGTTGGCGCCCACGGTTCCGTCCGCGCCCAGACCGTAGAACATGCAGCGAACGGTCTTGCTGTCTTCGGTGGAGAATGTGGGATCGAATTCGATGGAGGTGTGGCTGACGTCGTCGTTGATGCCGACGGTGAAGTGGTTCTTGCTCTTTCCGCGAGCCAGTTCGTCCAGGATGCCCTTCACCATGGCGGGCGTGAATTCCTTGGACGACAGCCCATAACGGCCGC
>CAZUCM010000149.1:0-7454 GCA_964619235.1 uncultured Terriglobales bacterium | reverse complement strand
AGCGGCAATCTCTGGCTTTTTGGCGGCAACGGCCTGGATTCATTCGGCACCATGGCCGAGCTTGACGACCTTTGGAAATATCAACCTCCGGTTAACGCGTCCACGCTAAAGCTGGCGATTTCCGCAATGCAATTGACCTTCGGCCCGCAGACCGTTGGCACGCAGTCCGCGGCACAATATCTCACCATTACCAACTTCGGGAAGACGGCGGCAACCTTCAGCAGCGGATTATTGGACTCGAGCGATGGAGACTTTCAGATCACCGACCAGAGCGGATCCTGCTCGACCTCAATGGTTTTGCAGCCGGCGCGAAAATGCGTTGTGCGCGTTACCTATACTCCGAGTGCGGCCGGTCCCGGCAATGCCTTGTGGTCGCCTCAGTTCAGCGGTTTATCGGTAGCTCTCACGGGTACAGGAGTCTTGCCGGCGCCGCAGTTCACCTGCACTCCTTCATCGCTGGTCTTTCCTTCGGCACAACTGGTGGGGAGCGTTTCGCCCGCACAATACGTGCTGATTACCAGCACAGGAACATCCGCGCTGGAATTGAGCGGAGTAACGCTGGCGGGAGCCGACCCCGGCGACTTCGCCGTATCCAACCAGGCCGGCGCTTGTGCGACGGCGACCCCGGCAACTCCGGCGTCCCTGGCCTATCACGCGGAGTGCAATCTGCGGGTGCTCTTCACCCCGACTGCCGCCGGTACGCGATCGGCAATTTTATCCATCACCGACAACGTCACCGGTTCGCCGCAGCAAGTGCCGCTCACCGGAACGGCAATCGCGGGAGCCCAGCTCTCGCTCAGCGCCACTACGCTGACCTTCCCCACAACGGCGGCAGGCTCGACGGCGGCAACTCAGTACCTCACGCTGAAGAGCACGGGCTTCCAGCCGGTTGTTATATCCCAGGTGCTTCTCAGTCCTGGCGACTTCGCCCTGAGCGATCAAGCGGGCACCTGCACGACCGCGGCAACTACCAGCCTGATTCCCGGAGCGAGCTGCAACATACGGGTAAAGTTTCATCCCCAGGCCACAGGCAGCCACACTGTCATCGTGACCATCAATGACAACACCGCCGCCGGTTCGCACCTGGTGACGCTGAGCGGCATGGGAATGTAATGGTTACGGCTCTAATGGCTCTTAATAAGAGCCAGATGGAGGTATGCTCCGGCGGCCCGGAATCGCACTTTGTGATTCGTGTCGTCGAAGAGCGGCAACAGCTGGTTGCGCATTTCCACCCGCGCGCCCTGGGCGATCATCTGTACCGCGGCCGCGCGCACCGACCAGTCTTTATCGTCAAGAGCCCGGCTCAACAATTCCCTGGATTCGCCGCTCTTCGACTGGCCCAGAATCAAAATCACCGTAGCACGGTCAGACAGTTCCACGTCATGAGTCAATGCGGTAAGCGCCGAAAACCCCTCTCCCACTCCCGGAATCGGAACGTAGCCGATGCCGTGGCTGACCATAAACATCATGGCGGAAGGAACGGAATGAAACTGGTCCGTGGCTTCCCGCTTTTGTTTCTCGATGATATTGGAGCTGGCCTTGCGCTTGCCCTCGAACACTTCCATCAGGGCCCTGGTTCCTTCCGGGTCATGCAGCTTCGCCAGCGCTTTCGCTGCAGCAAAATAAACTTCGGGGACCTTGTCGTCTTGCAGCACTTGTTGCAGCGCCTGCACAGACTGCGGGGAACCGATATCGGCCAGCGCATGCACGGCAGCCAACCGCACGGCAACGCTCTTATCTTGCAAGGATGCTTCCAGACTCTTCAACACCACCTCATGGTTCCCAACCAGGCTGGCTGCGGTAATGGCTTGGATGCGCACGGCGGAATCCTTGGATTCCACGCCCTCCTGCAGAATGCGGCGCGCCTGCGCCGCGGGATCGGGCTGTGGCTCCGCATGCACAACGGTAACGGCCATACACAGAAGCATGGCCGGTACAGCCGCCCGAAGGCTGGGCCATTCAAACGATCCCCTTCGCCGGATGATCTTCATCGGTCCTCTCCATGCCGCTTCGCAAACATAATAGCCGCCATTCTCTCAGATGAAAGAATCGCGGCCAAAATGCCGGACTCCGTCCTTACGGACTTTCGTCCTCAGTTTAGCGCAGGCGGATGCGCGGCTGCCTCCCATCGCTGCAGCGCCCAATTCAAGGCAAAGACCAGCAAAAACGTCAGCCCGAAAAAGACGAATCCGCCCCGATGGTGCAGCGATCCGGTAATAAATCCCGGATCCACTTTGATCGCCAGCCACGACAATGTGACGATGCGCAAGCCATTCTTGAACAGGACCAGAGGAATTATGGATGCCACCAGCAACAGCTTCCGCCACCACGACCGCAAGGAGAAGTGGGCCATCAACACTACCAGGATGAGCATCGCAATGCTGGAGCGTATGCCACTGCACTCTTTGGCGATTTCAATCTGCAGTCCGGGCATTGCAAAGCGCAAGCCATCCCGCAGGTAGGAAACCTGCAGCATCGTCATCAGCCCCTCGACCACTAACGCGGAACCGTTCTGCAGAAAATGTACACACCTTTCCAGCACAGCGCCCGGAACAGGCACCATGAACAATGAAAACGCAATGGGAAAGCGCGCCGTGCGCCATGCCCGCCGCCCGTAATAGAAGCGGAACACGCCGGCCCCAAACGTCAGCAGTCCGAGCATAACCACGAAGAGGCGCTCAAACTCCCCCAGATACAAGAAAGTCGCGCTGCCAATCGCGCACACCAGCGCGCCGGCTGTGGCCACATAGACGCCGTCCGACGCCGTCGCAACGGCGGCAAAGACCTCACGCCGGGTTCCATAAAGCAGCACGGCTGATATCAGAGGGATCATCAACAGGTGGGAATAGCGTTCATCATGCCACGCCAGCCGGAGCCAAGCCGCTAACCAACCGTGAAATACGCAGACCGCGAGAAAACCCCAGGCGGCAACTTTCACATGCCGCAGCTTCAATCTGTCCGCATCGTCTTTGATGGAAAGCAGCGCAGTACCCATGAAGAGTCCATTCCCCAGGAAAAAGCAAACGACTGAAAACCCGCTGAACGCGAAAGCCCGCTGCAACTGCCGGTTGCTAATATGCGCCGTCGCCGGACAGCACGGCGAAGGGGGTCCGCAACAGGATTTCCAGGTCCAGCAGAAACGAGGTGCGGCGCGCGTATTCCAGGTCCAGCCGCACCATGTCGTCAAAGCTCAGCCGGCAGCGCCCACTCACCTGCCACAGTCCGGTGATTCCCGGCTTGGCTTCAAACAGGCGCCGGCGATGCCAGAAGTCGTAGCTCTTCACTTCATACGCAAGAGGCGGACGCGGTCCCACCAGCGACATGTGACCCATCAGCACATTGAAAAACTGGGGCAACTCATCCAGGCTGCTGCGCCGCAGGAAACGGCCAACCGAAGTAATCCGGGGGTCGTCGGTAATTTTAAACACGCCGTTGCCTTTGGCGTCCGTATGCTTCTTGCCGGCGCCGGCGATGAGTCCCGTCACATACTCACGGTGAATCTTCGAATCGCAATTCACGTACATCGAACGGAATTTGAGAAAAGTAAACCGCTCGAAATACTGGCCAACACGCTCCTGCCGGAAAAAGACCGGCCCTTTCGAGGTCAACTTTACGGCCAACGCAATCCCCAACAAAATAGGAGAGAGCAAAATCAAGGCCAAAAGGCTGCCGATTACGTCTACGGCGCGCTTCACGCAGTTTGCCGGCTTTTTCCGATCCATGCGCTGTTGCACGTCGGGATACAACGCGAGGTCGCACAATGTTCCGGAGGTTTCATCCTTCGCCGGATACACGTGCACGGAAATGCGCATGGTTTTCCGCTGAGTGCGCGGCAACCGGCCGGAAATCGCCTCCTCGGCCTTCGATCGAATCGAAAGCACGGCCTCTTCCACACTCTCGCCAATCTCCGTGTACAACACCGCCAGTACGGCATGATCCCGGTACCAGCCAACTACATCGGTATCGCGGGTCAGCGTCATTAGCACGGCAGCCGCCTGTTCGCTTAAACTGCCGGCGCCATTCGCTCCAAAGTGCCCACCGCCATCCAGCAACAGCAGTATGAACGGCCTGCGGGAACGCTCGCTTCTTCGCCGCTCCACGCGCAAAGCGCGAACAAACTCGTCCTCTCTAAGCAAGGTCTGGTCCCGTTGATCACCAGAGTCGGCGGTGTCGATAAAAAATGCCGGCTTGGGCCTGAGTCTCTGCGAGGCGGAAGCGTGCATGTCTTGTTTTTCCTTTGCCCTGCGGTCTCTTGAATTTTGCAGCCCGACTTTTCTTATGACTGGCTGCCGTCAGTAACTCGACTGATTGGCGCCGCCTCGCATCCGGTGTTGTTGTTTTTTACGGCACCGGAAGAGCATTCCTAACTGCTCGACTGGAAGCAGCCACCTTGGCACCTTGCGCCTCACTCATCGCTAGTTTCTCACGCCAGGATGAATGGCCGCAAAATAACCTAGCATTGATTGGAACAGAAATTGATGACAATAAGATGAAAAGTGAGTGCCCACACTAAAGATAGTTTCAGCTTCCAGGAAGATTATTACAGGCCCGTTAATCGAATGTTACGGGTATATGAAACCAGCGTTCACGGGCAAAAAGTTGACGTGAAATATATTCGCCGATGCTATTCTCGCGCTATACAACTTTGTCATGCATTGGTATCGGGTGGATGTAACAGCTGGGCGCCGGCACATCGATCGTCTAACCCATTTTAGCTATGACGAAGAATCACTCATAAGATTCGAGGCTACATGAGTTCAGCTTGGTCTAAGACTGCTGTTTTTGTTGTCTTACTGGCATGCGCATTGTGGACTGGTTGCTCCAGGAACCCCGAGACGGCCAAGCGAAAGTTTTTCGAGCGCGGCCAACGATTCATGGAGAAAGGCCAGTATGAGGAAGCCGAACTCCAGTATCGCAATGCACTGCGAATCGACAAGCGCTATGTGGACGCATACTATCGCCTGGCGCAATGCTTTGCCGCCCGGCAGCACTGGACGGAAGCGTTGCACGCCTTGAACGGCGCACTCAGCGTGGACCCGCGCCGGATCGACGCGCGTCTCATGACCGGAAAAATCTATCTTGCCGGCGGAAAATATCCGGATGCCGCGCAACAGGCGGCGCTCGTATTGCAGGTTGATGGCCGCAATGCGGAGGCGTATCGTCTGCTGGGCAGCGCCGATGAGGGACGGCAGGACTACACGCACGCAGAAGAGCACTTCCGCAAGCTGATCGAGCTGGCTCCCCGGGATGCCACCGGCTACATCAATCTGGCGCTCGTCGAGGTTCATCTTGGCCGGAGTGACAGCGCCGAGCAATCCCTGAAACAAGCCATCGCCGTGACCCCGCCCCTGCCGCTGGCATTTTCCAGCCTGGCCGGCTTCTATCGCGCACGGAAATTGAACTCACAAGCGGAACAGACCCTGCACAGCGGAATTCAGAGCAGCCCCGCGGATAACGCCTTGTACTTTGCGCTGGCCGATCTCCTTTACTCCGAGAACCGCCGGGAGGAAGTTACTCCGTTGCTGCAGACCATGCGCTCCCGGCAAAAAGACTCCGCGCAGCTTTCGCGGGCGATTGCCGATTTTTATGGACAGCACGGCGACGTGGACCGCGCTTTGGATGAGTACCGGCACGGAATCAACCTCGACGCCCACGACCTCGATTTGAAGAACGGATTCGTCGAGATGTGTCTGCAGTCCGGACGCATTGCGGAAGCCGCGCCCGCCAACGCGGAGGTGCTGAAACATGACTCCCGGAACTTGATCGCGCGGGTTCAGCGGGCGCGCATTTTGATGGCCCAGCAGAATTTGGAGCAAGCCATCCGCGAATTGCAGCAAGAGTTGGTGGACGCGCCCGATTACGCCGCCGCCCATTACCTGCTGGGCGCCGCCTATATTCAGGACGGCCAGAACGAACAGGCCATCAAAGAGCTGGAAGCCGCGACCCGCCTCGCCCCAAAGATGGCGGCAGCCTGGCAGAGATTGGCCTCGCTCCACCTGGATCTGGGAAACCTGGAAGTGGCGGGACAACTCTCCCAGCACCTCATCCAGCTTGCGCCGGATGATTCTTCCGGCCATGTTTTGTATGGTACTGTGCTGCTGCGCCAGAACAAGCCGCGCGCCGCCCGCGATGAATTTATCTTGGCTCAAAACCACGCTTCCGCGAATGCGGCGGCCATTCACGCCGGCATAGGAAAGACTTTTGCGGCGGAGCACAACAGCCGCGAGGCCGAAAAGGAATACGAAACAGCATTGAATCTCGATCCCAAATGCCAGGATGCGCTGACCGGGCTGGTAAATCTTTATGCCGGGACCAAACAACCCGCCAAGGCCGAATCGCGGCTGAAACAGCATCTGGCGATTCACCCCAACGACGCCGGCGCCCATGTGCTCCTGGCAGATTTCTACCGGCAAAACAAACGGCCTCAGGAGGCAATCCCCGAATTGCAGAGCGCCTTGCGTAGCGCGCCCAATTTCCTTCCCGCACTATTGGGACTGGGCAAGGTTTACGAAGATACGCTGCAGATTGACGCCGCCCTGCAATGCTACCAGCAGGCGGTGCAGGTACAGCCCAAATCGGCTTCTCTCCGCACTCTCATCGGCAATCTTTATCTGCGGAAAGGGGAATCGGATACCGCCGGGAAATACTACGAACAGGCGTTGGGGCTGAATCCCAACGACGCGGCGGCAGCCGGCAACCTGGCTTGGACCTATGCCGAGCGAGGTACAAATCTGGACGAAGCATTGACTCTGGCACAGACGGCAAAGCGGCTAGACCCGAACCGCGATTCGTTGACCGATACCCTGGGTTGGGTGCACTATCAGCGCAAAAGCTACTCGGCGGCTATTCCCTTGTTGCGAGAGTGCGTCCGCCGTACTCCCGGCAACGCGCTATACCATTACCACCTGGGACTGGCCTTGCTGGCATCCGGCAATCAGCCAACGGCCAGGACGGAACTGCAGGCTGCCTTGCGCCTGAAGCTGGACGCCGGCGATGCGCAACACGCGCAATCCGCATTACGCGAAATCAGATGAGTCTTATTTTTCGCGCCAGGTAAATCCTGTGGTGACTCCGATCGGGTAACCCGGCGTTCCATGTACCCGCGCTTCTACCGGAGCGGATGGACTGATGCGTGAGTCGAACAGATTCTGCGTCTCGTAGTAATGCTTATTGGTCAGGTTGTCGATCGATAGATTCCACTCCATCCCATGCCGCAGCTTCTTGGTCACCGCCACATCCACAACATCCAATCCGCCGGCCAGAGCATATGCGGAGTTGGTGTACGGCGGAGCCGCCGCAACCGAAGTGTCATCGGGATTCACCAGCAGGTAATGCCCGGTGTGGCGATAGCGCAGCGAAGCGATCAGCCCGTGCCAGCCGTTGACGGTGAGGCTGGAGTTGGCGACGGTATGAGGCGCGCTGTCCACATACTGCCGCGGCGTGGTTCCCAGGTA
>CAZUCM010000148.1:0-7473 GCA_964619235.1 uncultured Terriglobales bacterium | reverse complement strand
AAATTCGAAGTCCATCTCACGACTGGCACGTTCAACCTGTTGTCAAAGACCAAAGCCGCGATCCGCCTGAGCGGCGCGTTTTAGTCGAACTCACCTTGTCGATGTAATCGAAACTAGGCGTGTCCTCGAAAACCTTTCAAACATACCGCGCTCGATTGCCGCTTGTCAACCCTTAATCGCTCCAGCTGTTGCTTTTCCTGGTTCGACCATCCCGGGGACTTTTCGGAACAAACGCGCGGTAGCCCTCTCCCTCAGCGCTCGGAGTTTCCCATGCTACGCTTTTCAGCGCGCAACGCCGGAGAGAGTCTTCAAAACTGCAAAAGATCTTTACTGGAGGCTCTTGCGATTAACGCTTAAACCCTTCGAGGATCATCGTCCCCGAATTACCCCGTTCCTTAGCAGGAACCGATTCTAGCGTCGTTACATCTTTACTGCCAGCCATCCCTTTCGACCGGCTCAACAACGCTTCATTCCTTAACGACTTGATTGTTATACCAGTCGCCTTCCCATGAATGCAAGCGTTTCCACTAAAAAATCGATGGTTTTTAGAAATAATTTAAATACCTTAGAATCATCACTTGCAAGGATTTCGGCGAGGTTTTCCGAGATTTCCGCAATTTCCACAGGGGAATCGTCTCCCACCCGCCGTCTCCCGTCTTCCCTAAATACCACCGGTGTCGCTGCAAACAAAGGACTTGCACTCCGATAACGCTATGGACGCCGTGGTGGAAGCGATTGCCCTTATTTCCCGCGCCTTAATTTGCATACTGCATCCTTACTTTTCACAGTTAGCCTTCGGTCTTGCGGGTGTATCGATCTCAGGTCCTTTCGCCTCCTTTGCATTCTCTACGTTCGCCTTGGCTTACCGGATTATAAATATCGGAAGACGAGATACACGAGGGGAAACACCCGCCTGGAGACGAAGAGCGCTTTCAGCGCTATAATCCTGGGTGGCCGCGCCCGGCGTGGCCACCCAGAGGTTCCAAATGCGGCAGGCGGCGCATTTTGTGATTCCGACTTTGCTGCGCCTTCGTTTGGCGTATCCGCGCGTAGGCCTGACTACGTTACCGGCGCGGGCCCGTCCCAATTTATTCGGCTGCGACTAATCCTTCGCCCGCATCCGCAGCCGGCGCGACTTCATTTCGCCGCTCACCTTCACGTTTTGCAACCTTAGCAGGAGGAGTCCAATGGCAATCATGGCAAGCGGGAAGCCGCATATTCGCACCGAGCTTCCGGGACCAAACGCCCGGCGCGTCCTGGAAGGAGACAAACAGTTCATATCGCCGTCCTACACGCGTTCCTATCCGCTGGTGGCCAAGCGGGGCCGGGGCGTGGTGGTGGAAGATGTGGACGGAAACGAGTTTCTGGACTTTGCCGCCGGCATCGCCGTCACCTCCACCGGGCATTGTCATCCTGAGGTTGTCGCCGCAATCCAGAAGCAGGCGGCCGAGTTAATCCACATGTCGGGCACGGATTTTTATTATGAGAGCATGGTGACGCTGGCGGAGCGGTTGTCGGCCATTGCTCCGATGAAGGGACCGCATCGCGTCCACTACGGCAACTCCGGCGCCGAGGCCATTGAAGGCGCGATCAAGCTGGCGCGCTATCACACGCGGCGGCAGACCATCATAGCGTTTTACGGCGCCTTTCACGGCCGCACCATGGGAGCGCTGTCGCTGACGGCGTCCAAACCGCAACAACGCCGCCGCTTCGCTCCCTTGATGCCCGGCGTCGAGCACGTTCCCTATCCCAATCTTTATCGCCGGCCGCAGGGTAGCGATCCGGTGGAGTACGCCAAGCAGATGGCGCGCTTCATCGAAGAGCGCTTGTTCAACACCCTGGTTCCTCCGGAAGAAGTGGCCGCCATCTTCGTGGAAGCTCTGCAGGGCGAGGGCGGATATCTGGTGGCGCCCTTTGAATTCCTGCGCGAATTGCGCCGCATCTGCGATCAGCACGGCATCCTGTTGGTTGCCGACGAAGTGCAGTCGGGCTGCGGCCGCACCGGAAAGTGGTGGGCGGTGCAGCACTCCGGCGTCGAACCGGACATCGTGTGCATCGCCAAGGGAATCGCCAGCGGCATGCCGTTATCGATAACTCTGGCCAAGGCTCACATCATGGATTGGCTGCCCGGTTCCCATGCCTCGACCTTCGGCGGCAACCCGGTATCGATTGCCGCCGCTCTGGCTACACTCGATATCCTGGAACGCGAAGCCATCAACAATGCCGCGGTTCTGGGCGGCCACATTATGGACCGCATCCGGGCCTGGCCGGAAAAACATGCCCTGGTCGGCGATGTCCGCGGTCTGGGATTGATGATCGGAGTCGAGATCGTTTCCGATAAACAGACGAAAAAGGCGGGCGGCCCGCAGCGCGACCGCATTATCGAATTGGCATTCCAGCGCGGCCTGCTGTTTCTGGGCGCCGGTCCCAATACCATTCGCATCTGTCCGCCGTTGACGGTTACGCAGGAACAGGCGGACATGGCGCTGGATGTGCTGGAGGAGTGCATAGGAATCGTCGGCAAGGAACCAAAGGGCTAACCGCATCGGCGCGCGGAGTCTTTGTTCTTTTGTCGTTGGCCGGCAGCGCCGGATTCGTCTGCCGGCGAGCGGCCTGTCCATTTATGTGCACTGATGAACCGGCACAGTGAGTGACCTGTTGACGCGATAGCATTCTCAACAGCCGGTCCGGCCAAAGGCCAGCGGCCAATCGCTACCTATTTACTTGCTTTCAATAACTCGCTCAACTCCCGGAGATCATCCGGGCTGGCGTCGCTCACCAGGTAATAGCGCAAGCCATTTTGCGACCAGGTCTGAATATTGAAGGCCAGCTTGTTTGCGGTGGCCGAACCGGCGCTGACTCCCCGGGTTGCGGGAGTGTCCTCGAAAATGAACGCCGAAATCTGATGCTTGCGCACATCAAAGATCAACTGGGCGCCCGGAGACTGGTGAAAATACGCCATTCTTCCCCCGGCCAGCTTGAAGCGAGTGTTTTCGAGTTCGGGCAAATTGAAGGTGAAGGGCAGCTTGCCGGCGAACCACGGTTTCACAGTATGCCGATCCGTCGACACTACATCAACCGGATTGGCGCTGGCCAGCGTAGAGACATGCAAATCCGCCAGTTCCGAAAGAGCCTGTTCCCGTTGCGCGTGCTGCCGGAAGAATCCGATGGCCGACAGCACCAGCACAGCAGCTACCGCCGCGGCGGCTAAACCTGGCATCCATCCGAAACTCCATCGCCGGACCGGCCCACCCTTCTTATGCGCCATCTGGCCGATCTTCAAGCGAAACTCCGGCGAGGGCGTGTACCGGCGGCCGGCGGCCTGGGTCATGCGCTTAAGCTGCAATCGTTCCAGGGCGCCGGCGGCACACGCAGGACACCCGTGCAGATGGCTTTCCAGTTCCACCATTTCCGCCTCGGGCAGTTCGGCGTCACCGTAGCGATCGAGTTTTGCCTGCCAGGGACAACTCATGACTTGGCCTCCGAGGACACTGTCCCGCCACGCGGGGCTGATTTCGGCGTCACGGGCTGCAAAAGTTTACGCATGGTCTTCCGGCCGCGCGCCAGACGTGACATTACGGTGCCGATGGGAATCGCCAACGTATCCGCTATTTCCTGGTAGCTCATCTCTTCGACATCGCAGAGAACCACCACCTCGCGAAAAGCGATCGGCAACTGTTCCAGGGCGGCCTGAATGAGTGCCTGGTTGACGTGCGCCATCAGCAGCGACTCCGGATTTTCCCTGGTAGCCGGCACAATGTCTTCATTGTCTTCTTCGTCCAACGAAACCGCCGGACTCGCCTTCAACCCGGTGCGCGAGGTGAGAAAGGTATTTCGCAGGATCCGGAAGATCCAGGCGCGGAAGTTCGTCCCCTGCTGAAACGAGCCAAATCCTTTCAGCGCCTTGACATAGGTCTCCTGCACAAGATCTTCCGCCTCCTCGCGGTTCTGCGTCAGCCAGTGCGCGAAGTTGTACAACGAGGTAAACAACGGCATGGCCAACGCCTCGAAGCTTCCAGTTTGGCAGTTCGCCTCTGTCATGGCTCAATAGATTAACTCTTCGCCGACCCGATTATTCCCACTGCCGCAAAAATATTTTGGGAATAAAAGACCGGCTTTCCGGTTCTAGTCCATGTGGCAACCGCTGCGAGAGGAGACTGCAATGAAAGATTCAACCGGCCGGCGCGCATTTTTGAAGATTGCCGGCATGTCGCTCGGCATTGGCACGCTCTACCAGGTGGTACCGGCATTTGCCGGCACCGGCCCGGTGCAGGAGATGATGGCCGCACTGGGCAAGAGCAATGGCGAAATCGTAACTCCCTTCACCTTCATTCAGCTCAGTGATTCGCATGTGGGCTTCAGCGGCCCGCCCGATCCGCTGGGCACAAAAGCGCTGGAAGCGGCGGTGGACACCATAAATTCTCTGCCGCAAACTCCCGACCTGGTCCTGTTCACCGGCGATCTCACTCACGACAGCGAAGATAAAGACGTGCACTCCGGGCGCATGAAGCAATTCAAGGAGATTGTCAGTCATTTGAAGGTTCCCAAACTCATGTGTGTCCCCGGAGAACATGATGCGGGGCTGGATGGCGGCGCACTGTTCCGCGACTTCTGGGGCCAGACTCATTATTCGTTCGACCATCGCGGAATTCATTTCATTGCCCTGGATAACGTCTCCCAGGCTAAGCCGGAAGTGGGTCCCGAACAAATTGCCTGGCTCAAGAAAGACGTGGCTCGCTTTCCCAAGACTGCGCCCATCGTGGTGTTTACGCATCGGCCACTCTTCGATCTCAAGCCGGAATGGGAGTGGTTCACCAGTGACGGCGATGACGTGATGAACGTGCTGGCGCCGTACGAAAACCTGACCGTGCTTTACGGCCACATTCACCGCGACGATGAGCACGAAATCGGCCACGCCCGGCACTTCGCCGCGCGGTCGCTGATTTTCGCCTTCCCTGATCCGGAAAAAGTGGCCGACAAGAAGCCCCTGCCGTTCGACAAGGATCATCCTTTCAAGAACCTCGGCATCCGCGTCGTTTCGGAAACGCCCGGCCAATTGCCGGGCATCAAGGACGTCGAACTGACGTTGCGCGAGTACTCCGGAATCAATGGCATTCAGCAAATGCTGAAAGAGCCCACCCTGTGAACTTGCAACGAAGATGGAGGATCTACCATGAAGAAACGCGCCCTTATGCCGCTCTTGCTGGCCGCCCTGATCGCGGTGGGTTTTGGATTCCATGCCGGCGCTCAAGCCCCAAGCCGCGTGATCAAGATCTCAGCCAAGCGATTTTCTTTTACTCCCAACGAAATCACGCTGAAGCGTGGCGAACCGGTGGTGCTCGAATTAACGACGGAAGACGTGACCCACGGCTTCTACATGAAGAAGCTGGGCATCGACGAGGTGATTGAACCGGGCAAAACGACGCGGATAAACCTGACGCCGCAAACTCCCGGCCGGTATCTGACCATTTGCGACCACTTCTGCGGCTCCGGCCACGGAAATATGAACATGACCATCGTGGTGGAATAAAGCCGTAGCCGGTAGTCAGGATTTAGCAGTTGGGAGTTGGGAACCGAAAGTGCATGGCCGCGGATTTGCGCAGATCAACGCTGATCAAAATGGGCCGTTGAACTGCGAAATGTGGCGACGGTCCCGCCCGGCGAGACTGGCAGTTGGGGGAGCGTCCACGCCCGCACCATGCTCCGAGTCGCGCATTCAGGACAAGAAATGAAACCTGTCTTATTCGTATCCGTCGTTTCAATTGCCCTGCTGCTGGGCTGTCAGGCACGGCAGCCGGGCGGGTTGGAATCGTTCGCAGCCAGGCTGGTGAAGCAGCGGGTCACCGTGGGCGGAAAGTCCCAGAAGAATCCTTTGCCCGCAAACGAGGAAACGCTTCATGCCGGACAGCTGAACTTTTCGCACTATTGCCTGGTGTGTCATGGATTGGACGGCCAGAACAGCGGCGTACCCTTTGCCGACCGGATGTATCCGCCGGTGCCGCCGCTGAATTCGCCGGGCGTTCAGGGTTACTCCGACGGACAGCTGAAGTGGATCATTGACCACGGCATAGGCCCTTCCGGCATGCCGGCCTCAAAGGGCATCCTGAACGATGAGGAGATCTGGACGCTGGTTTACTACATTCGCCACCTGCCGCCCAAAGGCAGCCTGGGCGAGCCCAAGGTGTACAGCGGCGAGTGACAAAAAAGACCGTGGGCCGCAGGTCACCGCGGATCAACGCCGATCAGACCTGCATTGATTCATCAACCGGCGCCGTTCTGCCGCCAACAGGAGTTGGCTTCTCTGTTTCCCCGGCGCCCGCTGCGGTGAAGCATCAAGTACCGGCGCTCGATCCATTCTTTTGCAGCCCGCCGCTGGCGTTTTTCTCGGCTTTGGCCCGGGCACTGGCCAGGGCTTCTTCCTGTTTGCGGATTCGGCGCTGGCGGAGAGCGCGTTCGCGGGCGATCAGTTCATGCAACTCATAACCGTGCGGGCCATAAGCGCGAAAAGTCTTCTCGTCAAAGAGGCGCTTGACGGCGCAGTCCAAACAGACCTGATAGGAGAATTCGTCGTCATAACGAATCGGCCAACCCATGCGGGAATGCCGGCAGCCGCGCAACATCACCGCCGCCATGCCACCCAGGCCGGCGACGGCCAACCCCAGCGGCCAAACCCAATGGGTGTGCCGGCGAGGCCGCTCCGGCACTTCGCCCTGCTGTGTGCGGGGACGCTGACGCTCCGTGGATTGCTCCTTCTCTGTTTCTGCCACGTCTGCCTCCTACTGTGATTGTACGCACTTTCCAGCTAAACTTGATGGCGTCAGGCATCTCCATGGCTACTCACCGGTTAATTACCAGCACCTCCCTTTTGCGTCTGGAGACGGCTTTGTTCCGCGCCGTTGCGGAACAAAAACTGGGCGACCCCTTGCGGCCAGTGGTAGTGCTGTGCGGTTCCAGCTTTTTAGGGCATTATCTGTCGCGCGAGCTGGCGCGGCGTGGATCGGCGCACGCCTGTATATCGTTTCTCACCTTCAATGAACTGGCGGGAGCCTTGGCCTGCCGGCCCCTGCTGGCGAAGAAGGCGATGCCCCTGCCCCAAGGCGGCAAGGAACTGATTGCGCGCAAGTTGATCGGCAGCCTGCCGCCTGACAGTTATTTTCGCCAGGTTCAGGAGCAGCCCCATCTGCCCCAGGTTCTGGCCGCCACCTTCACCGATATTGAAGACAGCCGCATCGACCCGGACCTGGCCGTGAGCGCACTTCCGGCGCGGCGTGCGAACGCCATGGCGGAGGACAGCCGGCGCAAGCTGGCCGAAGTGGCGCAGTTGTATCGCCGGTTCGAAAGCGAGATCGAGATTACCGGCCGCATGTACAGCGAGGCGGGACTGCTGGCGGAAGCGGCAAATTGCGCGGCAAATTTCCGGGAGCGGTTCGGCACCAACCGGCTGCTGGTCTACGGCTTTTATGAAATGACCGG
>CAZUCM010000147.1:0-7476 GCA_964619235.1 uncultured Terriglobales bacterium | reverse complement strand
TTTGCGAATTGTAGGCGGAGACGAAGCCGCGCCTTCGCATTTTTTGATTTACAGCTACGACGTGCGCGGCGTCAGTTACGAGTGCTCCCAGGACATCACCATGTTGCGGCAAACCCTCGGTCTGGACTCCTGCCACATCGGCTTGCCGGCCTCAATTAAGTACGATCCTCACAATCCGGGCAACTCCATCGTCGTAGCCGAGGGCTGGACCGGCCTGCGGGCCTAGGACTGATCCCCGTTTCTCGTTGCAGCTTTCACGTATAGAAGGCAACTATGGGCGCCGGCAGGTGGACGGTGCCAGGTGAATCAATGCCTCCCAGCGTGGAACCTGGATCGAGGAACGTGAAACGGTGAGCAGCAGCGGCCAAAGGCAGTAAAATAGATGGTGATGCACGCTCTGCCATTACCACTTGCCGCTTTCCTCGCCGGAGTACTGTCTTTTCTGTCTCCCTGTGTGCTGCCGTTGGTGCCGGGATACGTCTCTTTGATTTCGGGCAGCAGTATCGAGGCGTTGCAAGGGGAAGAGCAACGGATGCTGAGGCGGGTCATGCTCAGTTCCGCAATGTTCATCCTGGGCTTCAGCCTGGTGTTTATTTCGCTGGGCGCGGTGGCCACGACCCTGGGACAGCTGACGCACGAATACCATAAAGTGCTTACCTGGATTGCCGGCCTGGTCATCATCGTCTTTGGCTTGCATCTAACGGGTATCTGGAAGATTAAAGCGCTCTATGCGGATAAGCGCCTGCACGAAGTTAAGGGCGGCAGTTCGGTTTGGGGCGCTTTTGTGGTGGGTTTCGCCTTTGCTTTTGGCTGGACACCGTGCATTGGCCCCATCTTGGCGACGATTTTGACCTTTGCGGCGGCCGAGGATACGGTTCTAAAGGGAACGTTGCTGCTGGCCGTTTACTCGGCTGGTTTGGCGGTTCCGTTCCTGCTGACTTCCCTCGGCATTGACCGCTTCCTGCGGTTTTATGGCCGCTTTCGCCGGCATTTGCACGCCATGGAGGTGGCCAGCGGGATATTGCTGATCGCCATCGGTTTACTGGTATTGACACGGCATTTTACGATGCTATCGAGCTACCTGGGTTTTCTGAACCGGTTCTCGATGTAAAGTTGAGGCTAAGAGTGAAACGAAATTTACAGATTGCGGCCGTGCTGGCATGCATCGTGGCCGGCATGCTCTGGATGGCGGCGCGCCATGCCCGGCGTGGTGCAACAGCTTCCCTGGAAGGCTCGGTCAAGGGCGTACGCAGCCAGTCGGCCCCCGACTTCCAACTGGTTGACCTGCGCACGGGCAAGAAGGTACAACTCTCGGACTTTCGCGGCAAGGCCGTGGTCCTGAACTTCTGGGCAACCTGGTGTCCGCCCTGCAAGGCGGAGATCCCCTGGTTCGTCTCTTACCAGAATCAATATGGCCCGCAGGGATTACAGGTGATCGGCGTCACCATGGACGACGCGGGCAAGGATGTCATCCTGAAATTCGCCTCCGATCTGCATATGAATTACCCGGTCTTGCAGGGCACGAATGAAGTGGCCGACGAGTACGGCGGTGTGGAAGGGTTGCCCACAACCTTCTACATCGGGCGCGAAGGCAAAATGGTGGCCCATACGATTGGAGAGCCCGATCGCGGCGAGATCGAGGATGATATCAAGTTGGCGCTGCAGTCGGGCAAGGCTGTACCCACGGAACAGGCATCGCAGACGGGTGGACAGTGATGCGGAGCGGCCGCAACTGGGGAATGCTCCTGGTGATCCTTTTGCCGCTGGCCGCTGTTTGGGCGGCGGCGCCGGCTGGAAGTGGACTGATCCCGGCCAGGATGCCGTCGGTGATGTTTGCGCCCATTCTTCCCGTGAAAGTCGCACCCGGTAAGTCCGCGCCGGTCGATCTGGATTTTCGCGTGGATCCGGGCTTTCATATCAATTCCAACCATCCCAACGACACGCTGTTGGTGCCGACGGCGCTCAAACTGGACCCTCCCACCGACGTCGTGCTGGCCAACGTCATCTATCCGCCCGGCAAAGACATGACCTTCGATTTTCTTCCCGGCGAGAAGTTGAATGTTTATGCCGGAGATTTCCGGATCACCGCACGGGTTCGCCCGCTGACAACGGTTCCCCTCGGGACCTACCGCGTCCATGGATCTCTGAAATTTCAGGCTTGCGACAATCGGCAGTGTTATCCGCCGCGGGAGGTGCCGGTGGAATTCGACGTCAAGGTACAAAAGCCCGGCAAGATCTCTCACGCGCAAAACCCCGCTCAGAGCCCGCATGTGCATTAGGGACGGCGTTGGTTGTTGGACGGAAAATGAATGCAGAGGTCGCCAAGGGCGCAAAGGAGCGTTTTGCCGAGCAACCGCAAGGTGGTCTGGCTTTGCTGTTTAACGTTAAGCCTGAAACGAACAACGTGAAACAGGGTTTTCCGGCCAACGACAGCTTATAATTGCTTCCACGCCGATGATGCACAATTTCATACTGCTAGCGCTGATAGTTGCGGCGACGATTACCATTGTCGGCCTGTATATCCGTCTGTGGCGAAAGTTGCGCCGCCGGGAGCGCGAGTGTGAGGAAATCACCCGCCGGTATGAGCAGGCGTTAACGCAGTCGACGCAGCGGGCACAAGACATTGAACAGTTGAAGCAAGGGTCGATTGCCGACGAGTTGACCGGCCTGAAGTCGCAATGCTTTTTTCTTGAGGCGTTGCGGACCGAATGGAAACGGGCCTCGCGCTGCGGGCAAAGCATCGCCGTGCTGATGATCGAGCTCGACGGACTGGAGCGGGCGACCGCGGTCTTCGGCCAGCCGGAAAACCAGCGGGTGCTGGCGAGGGCCGCAAGGCTGCTGCAAGAAAAGTCCCGGCACTCCAATGTGGTCGCGCGCTTTGGCGAGAACCGTTTTGTGGTGCTGCTGCCGGAAGCCGACCTGGAGTCGGCGAAAATTTCCGCCGGCCGGTTGCGAATCTGGATGGAGAACGACCCGGTTCTAAAGGAAGCGGAAATTACCGGAAGTTTTGGAGTGGCCGCTCATCCCGTCCAGGCAACCACCGAAGAGGAGCTATTGCGCCTGGCCGAAGCCGGCATCCGGGCGGCAAAAGCGCGCGGCGGCAACTGCGTCGAAACCGGCGGCCCCGCGCAGTCTTCCTGATTCACCGCAAAATTCCCGGAGGAATCTCGCGCACAGGCGCTGCGGCCAGGCCCCTGTTCTCCGCAGCGTCTTCCGCGGTGAAAAGGTCTTAGCTCTTTCTTGCCGGCTTCGCCAGCCGCTTGGGCTTTGGCAGCTGAACATCCTGTAGAGTCTGCTTGACGATCTTGTCGATCAGCGGTTGCGGCGTCTCCGCGGCCGCCTCCAGGGCCAAATCGTAGTCGCTGGAGCGCTTCAGCAGCAACACGACTACATGGGCAATGGCGGCATGGACGGTCCCCGTGCCTTCGGGGGTCTTCGCCTTGACACTGACGGCGGAGGTTGCGATGCCCAACAGCTCCGCCATGCTTTGCTGGATCTTGTGCGCGTGGGGCCCAATCTTGGGGGCGGCCAGAATCAAGGTGGAATCCACATTCGCTATGGAATAGCCCTGGCGGCGCACCTGCCGCAGCGCTTCCGCCACGAATATGGTCGAGTCGGCGCCCTTCCATTGGGGGTCCGAAGGCGGAAAGTAGCCGCCAATATCGCCGGCTGCCACGGCGCCGAGCAATGCGTCGGTGAGAGCATGCAACAGCACGTCGCCGTCAGAGTGTCCGGCTAAGCCGCTGTGGTGCGGCAGGGTCACCCCGCCAATCTTAAGCACCACCCCGCGCTTAAACTCGTGCGAGTCATACCCAAATCCAATGCGCATGGCAATCCTTGTAGCCGGCAGTTCGCAGCCGGTAGCCAGGAGCCGGACTCCTGACTGCCGGCCGCCAGCTACTAGCTGCTGCTTTTCAAATAAAACTCCGCCAACTTCAGGTCCGCCGGGGTTGTAATCTTGAAATTCCGGGGTGAACCCATCACCACGGCAACCTGATGCCCGGAGCGCTCCAACAGGGAAGCCTCGTCGGTGCCGGTGAATCCATCGTCCATCGCCTCGTCCATGGCCTTTTTCAGCAGGCTGAAGCGGAAGCCCTGCGGCGTCTGCGCCAGTACCGCCCGCTCGCGAGGCACAGTGGAAGTGATGAGGGCATCTTCGGCGGAGCGATCGACCAGTTTGATGGTGTCCACCGCCGGTATGCCAACAATGGCCGCGCCATGCTTAAGGGCGGCTTCGGTTACATGCGAGATGATCTCCTGATCGAGAAACGGGCGAACCGCATCGTGCACCAGCACCACGTCGTCAGCCTCTGCCTTGACAACCGCCAGCGCTTTGGCAACCGATTGCTGGCGATGCTCGCCGCCTTCGACAAGGTGAACCGGAATTTTGAAGTTCTCCTGGGTCAGGCGTGCCCGGAGGTTCTCGATCTCCGTCGCGCGCACGGCCACATAAATCTCCGCAACGCCGGGAGAAGCCACGAACTTCCGCAGAGTGTGAATGACGATGGGCACTCCGCCCAGTTCCGCAAATTGTTTTGACGGGGCAGCTTTGGCGGCGCCGGCGCCTTTGCCGGCGCTGGTGACCGATGCCATTCGCGTGCCCAATCCCGCAGCTGGAATAATTACGATTACTTTCATGGGGATACGAAGTATATAGGGAGTCGGGGGGTAAATTCAAATCGCCGGAGTCTGCGGCTGACAGTTTACAGTTCCTGCCCGAGGCCAATGCAGTTTAGCTGCATGCTTCATGACTGCACACCGGGAGCGTCCTGATCCCTTCGCTACTCGTCCTTTTCCGCCCCCACAGGGGCGGTCAGCGGCGCCGGCGAGGGGACGTCCGGAACCTGCGGCGCAGGCGCGTTGGGGCGCACTCGATGGTTCGTCTCGGCAGGACGCATGGGCGTAACCGAGCCACGGTCGTCAAATCTTCCGAAGATCATCTTGCCCGCGGTAGTTTGCAGCACCGAGGTGACCGCGATATCAATTGTCTTGCCAATCATCTTGCGAGCGTTATCCACCACCACCATTGTGCCGTCATCCAGGTAGGCCACTCCCTGGTTGTACTCTTTGCCTTCTTTGAGGATGAACACCTTCATCAGCTCGCCGGGCAACACGATGGGCTTCAGTGCGTTAGCCAGTTCGTTGATGTTAAGTACTTCAACACCTTGAAGCTGCGCGACCTTGTTGAGGTTGAAGTCGTTGGTGACGATCTTGGCCTCGTATTGTTTAGCCAGTTCGATCAGCTTGAGATCGACTTCGCGAACTGCCGGGTAATCGTCGTCCACAATCATGACCTGCAGCGAGGCAATCTTCTGGATGCGCTGCAGGATATCCAGTCCGCGCCGTCCGCGGTTTCGCTTGAGTGAGTCGGCTGAATCGGCTACCAGCTGCAACTCGCGCAGGACAAAGTTGGGGATGACCAGCGTACCGTCCAGAAAGCCTGTATCGGCGATATCGGCGATGCGGCCATCGATGATTACACTGGTGTCCAGTACCTTAGCTGCCCGCTTCGCCAGTTTTTCGCTTCCGAACAGGCCCCCCATGGCCGAGAGGTCGAGCAAGTCGCCTTTGCTGGAACCAACCACCAAGCCGACATAGGCCATCAGCAGCATTACCAGCAAGGCCAGAAACTGGGCGGTCTTGGGCTCGGGTATGCTGGCGCGAAGCACCAGGCTGAACAGGAAAGCACCGATAATACCCATCGTGCTGCCAATGGCGGCGCCGATCAGGCGTTTCAGGCTGATCCTTCGTACCCGGCTTTCTCCGAAGATGACAATAGCGCCTAGGGCCGCGCCAACTATCGTGGCTGCTGCCGGCGGAAGGCCAAAGGGCTTAAGTACGTAAGAAGTAAGCGTTACGATTACAACAAAAACAAACCTTATGATTGCAATATCCAAGCCGGAGCCTCCTTGACCGCCTGATTCCGATGGAGCCATGCCTCAAACAAGCCATAAAAAAGGCTCGCTCCCAATCGGGGTACTGCTAATACTTTCGATGCCGAGCTTCAGGTCCGGCGCTTCATATAAAACGGCTCGGCATCGCAGAGTATACACCGCATGTGAACTATGCCGCTTCCCGCAGCAGAGGCGAGGGGTGAATACGGTAAGGATTGAACGCGGAGACAGCTAACGACGCACCGGAAAACAAGCGAATTCAGCCACATTTCTACGCAGATCATTGAAACCAAGGGGCCGTATTTTCTAGGTATTTACCAAGGCAGGTTCTTTAACTCATTGACCAAAAAGAGGGTTGCGCTCCCTGATCCGCATTCCTCTGGGTTGGTCTGCGGCCAAAGGGTTGTTTGTCTTCCTTGTCCGGAAAATCCTGACATAACGAGCAAAGGCCGGCGAAATCTCCCCCGAGACAGGCGCCGGCCTTGTTCATCCCGGCCAACCCGGCCGGGAAAACGGTTCTTGGTTCGTGCCTGCGAGCGGTCTTTCTTGAATAAGGGGGCCTTTACCAGCTCACATCTTGGCACGCGTACAGTACAGTGCTGTGCCCACCATGCGATGCCGGGACAGCGACGTCAATTGGCAAGCTGGGTTCCGAGGTGGCGTTCTTGATGCGGGCGCCGTCCGCTGCCGGCCTTCAGCGTTCAGCCAACCAGCCGGTACGCATTGACCAGGCTGGCTGACCGCCGATCGCCAAAGGCCCAATGATTTACAATTCGCCCATGAAGGCAATCATCGTTACCCGCGCCGGCGGGCCGGAAATGCTGGAGATGGGAGACTTTCCCTCGCCGCAACCGCGCACAGAGGAAGTCCTGGTTCAGATCGAAGCCGTGGGGCTTAACTTTGCCGACCTTATGGGCATGCAGGGGAATTATGCCGGCGGCCCTCCGCCTCCCTACGTGCCCGGACGCGAATTTGCCGGCGTCGAGGTGGCCACCGGGAAAGCCGTAATGGGCTATTCCGAATATGGCGCGCTGGCCGAGCAGATCGCCGCCTCCCCGGCTCGGGTTTGGCCCTCCCCCTTGCAGTTCACCCCGGAGCAGGCGGCCGCATTTCCGGTCAACTTCCTGACCGCTTTTTTCGCCTTTTGGCAGGCCGGGCTGGTGGAACGCGAGCCGAATCACGAATTGCGCTTTCCCGGCGGAAGGCGCCCAAGGGTGCTGATCCATGCCGTAGCCGGCGGCGTGGGCACGGCTGCCGTGCAAATCGGCAAGATATTGGGCGTCGAAACCTACGGCACCGCCTCCAGCGACAGCAAGATTGAAGGCGTGACTGCCCTGGGCCTGGAACACGGCATTGTATATACCCGCCAGGACTATCTGAAGCTGATCAAGGAAAAGACCGGCGGGGAAGGCGTGGATGCGGTTTTCGAGATGCGCGGTGGCGAAGAGACAGCGCGCTCGATTCGCACCATGGGATTTCTGGGCCGCTGCATCCTGTATGGATCCGCCAGCGGCAACCCGGCGCAGTTCGATCCACGCGAGCTGTACTAGAAAGCGCAGAGCGTTTGGGGGCTGTGGCTGAG
>CAZUCM010000146.1:0-7507 GCA_964619235.1 uncultured Terriglobales bacterium | reverse complement strand
TGTCGCCGCCGGCGTGAATCTGAAAAAAGTCGTCCGCGATCTTCGTCCCGAACAGGGCACTCTCGGTGATCGATGGCACCCAATATCGCTCCAGGCCCGGCTCCCGATAAGGATTGACCACAAACACCTTGGTGCCGGCCTTCTTGGCGTAATGCAGATACTTGGTGGTCACCGGCTGGTTATTGGCGAGGTTCGTACCCACCAGAATCAGCAGGTCGGTGCCGATCCAGTCGGTATAGGAGCAGGTAGTGGCCGCACAACCCACGGTGGCGCTCAAGCCGCTGGTGCTGGGCGCGTGACAGATGCGGGCGCTGGTATCGACGTGGTTGGTGCCCAGGAAACGAGCGGTCTTCTGATGTGCGTAATAGGCCTCATTCGTCAGTCCGCGCGAGGTTGTGTACCACGCCAGGCGGTGGGGATCCACCTCGCGCAACCTGCCGGCAATCAGGCTGACGGCTTCGTCCCAGCTAATCTTCCGGAATCCCTTTTCGCCCTTGTGCCGAACCATGGGCGCGGGCAGTCTTCCCAGCTTGCGCAGTTTTTTTTCGGAAAGCGCGCGCAAGCCTTCCACATCCTCGAACAGCCGTTCATCCATTGCGGGCATGGTGTTGAACCGCAACAGCTGCAGCCGCACTGCGCACAGATGAATGCCCCGCATCGTCCAGTCATGCATTCCTGTAGTTCCCAGCGAGCAACCGTCGCAGCAGCCATCGCGCAGAATTCTCCAGGCGTAACCCAACTGGTCACGGTTCTCCCAAATGGAATCCACGATGTCTTTATAGTTATTGGGATGCTGTTGGTTGAGCCCATAAGGCACCAGACTCACCCAATCGCGCCGTTTGGAACCTCGCGCTTTGTCCTCGGCGTAGCCTGCCATGTAGCCCCTCCTGATTTGGAGATCGGCGCCTTTGCGCGCCCTTGGTACTGCACATCTCAGGCCGAAGGGCTGAAAGCACTCGGCCAAACGCGATCCGGGGTTCCGGTCCCGATACCTGAGCACTTCCTGTCAACTTAGAAGCAGATTTCGGCGAAAAGGTTACGTCACACGGCAATTGCGGTCAATTTGGCTTTCCATGGATTTCACCCGGCGGATTGTGCGAAAGTGTAGGTATGCCGCAATCCAAGATAGCGAAGGGCCGGGAGCGATTTCTCCTGGGATACGGCGCGTGTGCGCTGGCTTCGTGCCTTTGGGGAACCGGCTTTTACTTCGGCAAGATAGCGTTGCGCGAGATGGGCCTGGCGCACATGCTGCTGTACCGCTTCCTGTTTGCCTGCCTGGTGCTGGCGCCGCTGGTGTGGCGGCATCCTGCGCGGCTCACTGCCTCGCAGTGGCGGGTGCTGCTGCTGGCCTCGTTTCTGGGTGTGCCGGCGCAATTCATGGTGCAGTACTGCGGCTTGTCTCTGACCACGGTGACCCATGCCTCATTAATGGTTGGCACTTTGCCGATGCTTCTGGCCGTCACCGCCATGATCTTTGCCCACGAACACCTGGACGCCATGGGCTGGATGGCGCTGGCGGGTTCGACCGCGGGTGTCGGGTTGATCATGCTGGGACGCACGCAGGCCAGCTCCGACGGGCACGGCCCCAGCGTCGCCGGCGACCTGCTGGTGGTACTGTCGCTGGTCATCGCGCTGGGTTGGATCATGTTGAACAAGCGGCTGATGGAGCAGCATCCGCCGGTGGTGATCGCCGCCTATGGAGTTCTCAGCGGCTCGGCCATGCTGGCAGTTATGGTGCTGGTTGCGCGCGGAGTTCCACCGCTGCGCGGAGTGAGCGGACAAGCCTGGCTGGCGCTGGCGGCCAGTGGCCTGTTATGCACCGCTTCCACCAATCTGCTGTGGAACTGGGGTATTCATCGCGTACCCGCATCCCGTGCAGGAGTCTTCCTGAATCTGGAGCCGGCAGTGGGAACTATCCTTGGCGTCGAACTGCTGGGCGATCGCCTCGGCCCCTTCGCCTGGGTGGGCGGCGGACTGATCATCGCTGCCGCTATCGCGTTGACTGCCCGCGCCCACACGGAGACTGCGGTAATTCTGGAATAGTAGAGAGTCGTTGGCCGCCGGCTGCCGGCTATTTTCCGTTTCTGGGCACGCGCAAATCGCGGCCGGTCATTTCCTTGGGCTGCGCGACGCCGAGCATACCCAGCACGGTGGGCGAAATATCCTGTAAGGCGCCATCCGGGCGTAGCGTGAACTTCTTGCTGTCCTCCGCCACTACGACAAACGGAACCGGATTGGTGGTGTGATAAGTATGCGGACCGCCGGTGTCGGGGTCGATCATGGTCTCCGCATTGCCATGGTCGGAGGTAATGATCATGGCGCCGCCTCGCTGCCGCACTGCCGCATATACCCGGCCGAGTCCGGCATCGACCGCCTCGACGGCACAAATGGCCGGCTCCAGTTTGCCGGAGTGGCCAACCATATCGGCGTTGGCGAAGTTCACGACGATCACGTCCACGCTGTTTTTTTCGATCGCCTCCACCACCTTCTGGGCAACTTCCGGAGCGCTCATCTCCGGCTTGAGATCGTAGGTGGCAACTTTAGGAGAGGGCACCAGCACTCGATCTTCTCCCGGAAACGGCGACTCCACGCCCCCATTGAAAAAGAAAGTCACGTGCGCGTACTTTTCCGTTTCCGCCACCCGCAGGTTGCTCAGCTTCTGCTCGGCCATGACGTTGGCCAGAATGTTTTGCATCTCTTCCGGCTGCACGACATAAGGCAACTTAAAATCTGCGTCGTACTGCGTCATACAGACATAGCGCAGATTCGCCGGCGCCAGGTCGCGGGAGATAGCGGCGTCCAGACCGGCGGAATCGGCGAGTTCGCGGCCGCCATCGGCGGTGACTCCGCTGTTGCGGGTGAGTGCGCGGGTAATCTCGCGGGCGCGGTCGGCGCGGAAGTTAAAACAGATACAGGAGTCCTCGTCGCGGATCCGGCCCAGGGGCTCGCCCCGGCCGTCCACGCACACCAGCGGCATCAGGAACTCGTCGGTGACTCCCTGGTTGTAGGAGTCTTTGATGCTCTGCACCGGATCTACGCATTTCGGAACTTCGCTTTCGCCCAGGACCATGGCGCGAAACCCTTTGGCCACTCGCTCCCAGCGCTTATCGCGGTCCATGGCATAGTACCGGCCGATCACGGTTGCGATCTTCCCTACCCCATATTCCCGCATCTTCTGCTGCAGCTGTTCCACATAGCCGGCGCCGCTGTCGGGAGGCGTGTCGCGGCCGTCCATCAGGCAATGGACGAAGACACGCTCCACGCCGTTCTGTTTGGCCATGCGCAGAAGGCCATACAGATGCTCTTGCAGCGAATGCACGCCGCCATCGGAGAGCAATCCGAACAAGTGCAATCGCCGTTCCCCGGTGCGCGCATTTTTCATGGCGTCCAGCAATACCGGATTGGCGAACAACTCTCCGTTTTCGATCATCAGATCGATACGCGTAATGTCCATGTACACCACACGCCCGGCACCGATGTTCAGGTGGCCCACTTCACTGTTGCCCATTTGCCCCTGGGGCAACCCGACATACCGTCCGCTGGTATGGATCAGCGTATGGGGATTCTCGCTGCACAACTTGTCATAGGTGGGTGTGCGGGCCAGAGCAATGGCGTTGGCCTTGGAATCGGGATTAAACCCCCAACCATCGAGAATGGTGAGCACCAGCGGCTTGGAGCGTTTCATTGGAAACCCTTTTTTGGTCTTTGGTCGTTGTTGGCCGGAAAAGACAGTCGCCGGCCGCAGGCTTTCGGTCTTCGGCCGGAAATCCCCCTCGGAGTATGGCTGCTCAACTTGTTACTTGGAGCCAATCGCAAATGGGAATTTCCGGCCAACGGCCAACGGTGTTTTGATCTATTTATGCGCCAACTTTTCCTGCGGCTTCGCCACGGTAGTTGAGCGCCTTCAGGCCAAGGAACTGGGCTGCGCCTCCGAGCTCTTCTTCAATGCGGAGCAACTGGTTGTACTTGGCGATGCGGTCCGTACGGGAGGCCGAACCGGTCTTGATCTGGCCGGCGCCGGTGCCCACCGCCAGATCGGCGATGAAGGTGTCTTCGCTTTCGCCCGAGCGATGCGAAATGACGGAAGTATATCCGTTGCGCCGCGCCAGGTCGATGGTCTGCAGGGTCTCGCTGACGGTGCCGATCTGGTTCAACTTGATCAGGATCGAGTTGGCCACGCCACGCTCGATGCCCATCTGCAACCGCTCTACGTTGGTCACAAACAGGTCGTCACCGACCAACTGGATGCGGCTGCCGAGGCTCTCGGTCATCAACTTCCAGCCTTCCCAGTCGTCCTCGGCCAGGCCGTCTTCGATGCTGACGATGGGATAGTCCTGCGCCCACTTCGTCCAGAAAGCCACCATCTCCTGCGGCGTCTTCGTGGACTTGTCGGACTTCTTGAATACGTAACACTTCTGCTTGGCGTCATAGAATTCGCTGGCGGCCGGATCGAGGGCGATGGCCACATCTGTGCCAGGCTTGAGTCCCAACTGGGTAATGGCTTCCAGAACCACTTCGATGGCTTCGGTGTTCGACTTCAGCGAAGGGGCAAAACCGCCTTCATCGCCGACGGCGGTGTTGTAGCCGCGCTTCTTCAGGACGCCCTTCAGCGTGTGAAACACTTCCACTCCCCAGCGCAAGCCTTCGGAGAACGACTCGGCGCCGACCGGCATGACCATGAATTCCTGGAAATCGACGTTATTGTCGGCATGGGCGCCGCCGTTCAGGATGTTCATCATGGGACAAGGCAGCGTGTTGGCGCCGACTCCGCCCAGATAGCGGTAGAGCGGAAGCTGGAAGGCTTCGGCACTGGCGCGCGCCGCCGCCATGGAAACGGCCAGAATAGCATTCGCGCCGAGGCGTCCTTTGTTCGGCGTTCCATCCAGTTCGATCATGGTGCGATCGAGTTCGTCCTGGTCGGCCGCGTCGATGTCGGCAATCGCATCGGCAATCTCGCCGTTCACGTTTTCGACGGCCTTCAGTACGCCCTTGCCCATGAAGCGGTTCTTGTCGCCATCGCGAAGTTCCACCGCCTCGTGCTCTCCGGTCGATGCGCCGCTGGGCACAATGGCCCGGCCTACGGCTCCGCCGGTCAGAAAAACCTCTGCTTCCACTGTCGGATTACCGCGCGAATCCAGTACTTCGCGGGCACACACGTCTGCAATATTCGTCATCTTATCCTCACAGGTTTGGATTCCATCCAGGTGAGCAACCTTCGCGGACCGGAAATCGTCCCGGCCACCGCGGTTGCGCCATGAAAAAAGAAAATGGCTATCGAAAACTAATTCTGCCGGCTCGCCGCATCCCTGCTTCCGGATGCAGCCCTCATTATTTTCTCACGAAAATTGCCAATTGCCAGCTTACTGCGATAATCTTAACCGTTTTATTACCGCCTGTCCGTAGGCACTTGATAGTTTGCCGGAGGATGCGCCCGGCATTCGCACGGGAGTTTATTTTGCGAAGTCTTCTCAGTCGTGCTCAACCGCTTGCGCTGGTGATTTTGCGGGTGGCTCTGGCTGCCATTCTGATCGCCCACGGCAAAGCCAAAATTTTCGGAGGCATGGCCGCCCATAAGCACTTCGTGGCCTCTCTCGGCATGCCCGGCTGGCTCGGTTATTTTTCGGCGGGCACCGAGTTCTTTGGGGGAATCCTCCTTTTGCTGGGCTTGCTTACGCGAGTCGCCGGCCTGGCCGTCACCGTCGAGATGCTGGTAGCCATCACGAAAGTGCATTTGAAGAACGGGCTCACCGGCGAACATGGCTACGAATTCCCCATGATGGTGTGTGTGACCGCTTTTGCGCTGATCTTCTTCGGCGCTGGTCCGATTTCCATGGACTGGCTGCTGGGCGGTGGCCGCGGACCAAAGTAAGCGCCATTGAGCGATTGCTTTCAATCACCCTAGATCGTTCATCTTCATTTTTTCAATAATTTGCGGTCAAGCCAAGCAACCGTAAGCCCCCGCCTTGCACTCTACATCAGTGCGACCTGCAGCCGAGCTCCGGCTGCCCCTGCTGGTCTCCAGTCGGCAGCTTCGGTTTCGCAGCGCAGACGCGCACGTCTATTTGCCTCGCGACACGTGGGGTGGCGCGAGCATAAAGCGCTCGTCTCAGTTCCATGGCATCCCGTCGGCCCTTTTGAGTAAGCGGAACAATGAGGAGGCTCAGTCGTGGCTACCAACACAATGCAATCGATTTCTCAACCCGGCATCAACCGATGGTGGCGGGTCGTGGGCGGGCTCTCCATGAACCTGGCCCTGGGCACGCTATACGCCTGGAGCGTATTTGTCGCTCCCCTGGAAAAACAATTCGGCTGGAAACGCGCCGACACATCGATGGTCTTTACTATTGCCGTCGTCGTGTTTGCGCTGACCTTTGTGGTGGCCGGCCGCCTGCAGGACAAGTTTGGTCCTTTCTATTGCTCCCTCGCCGGCGGAATCCTGGTTAGCCTGGGCTTCTTTCTTTGCGCATACACCAACAGCCTCACCTATTTGTATATCTGCTTCGGGGTCATTGGCGGATTGGGCAACGGCTTCGGTTACGCCACGCCCATCCCTGTAATGGCGAAATGGTTCCCCGATAAGCGGGGACTGGCCATTGGCCTGGCCGTAGGAGGCTACGGCGCTGGTTCTGCGATCTTCGGCCCTCTGGCCAACCTGAAATTGATCCCGAGTTACGGCGTACCGGCGACTTTCAAGATCCTGGGCGGCATCTTTTTTGTCATGACCATGATTGGCGCCTTCCTGCTGAAGAATCCCCCGGTGGGTTACAAGCCCGCGGGCTGGGCTCCGGCAGCCGCGGCCAAGTCCGCCGCCACCACTTACGAATTCAGCCCCAGCGAAGTGCTGCGCACCCCCTCCTTCTACCTGATGTGGGTGGGCTATGCGCTGGGAACTTCCGCCGGCCTGATGGTCATCAGCCAGCTGGTGCCGTTCGCCAAAAGCGTAGGCGTCACCCTGGCGGCGCTCTCCACCATGACGTTGGTGGTCGGCGCGGTCGGGAATGCCTCCGGCCGCATTTTGTCGGGTTGGATGTCGGATACGCTCGGCCGCATCAACGTGCTTCGCATCATGATCGCCATCTCCATGATCGCCATGCCGCTGTTGTACGCCGCGGGAAGCAGTGTCGGCCTGATGTACGTCATGGTGTTTGTCGTTTACTGGTGCTACGGCACGCAACTCTCGGTCAACGGCTCCGCCACCTCGGACTTCTGGGGGACCAGGAATGCCGGCATCAATTACGGCATGCTGTTTACCGCCTGGGGCGTGGCCGGCATTATCGGACCGCGTATCGGCGGCGTGCTGTACGACAAGTATCACAATTATCAGGCGGCTTTTTACACTGCGGCAGTGCTGGCCGCAGTCGCGCTGGTTTGCGAACTGCTGGCCAAGCGGCCCACGGTTCCGAGCTACGCGGCGAACCTGGCCGTGGAACGCGCCACCGCCCGTTAGTGAGTAAGCGACCGGCAGAGATGCCCGGCTGAGTCCGCTGCGGCGGATTCGGCCCGGCAC